>JAJPJF010000196.1 GCA_021324415.1 Nostocales cyanobacterium Centralia_MAG_434 | reverse complement strand
TATATACAATTATCAGTAAAGTCATTCCGGAAAATTTTGGCTACTCCTCATACATCTTTTTCCTCAATAAAGAGCGGTTATTATTGGTCAAAGATGCTGCTTCGTCGGATCTCGCTATTCATCCCCACCCTGCTACGCTCAGCGAGGGGACTTTCGCGTTACGTTAAAAATGGTGCATACTGCTTTACGGATTTGTCTAGCAACAGTGCTATCTACTGTTTAATCGTGATTGATTGGGTAATGTTGCACAACTGTATAATGCGTTTGTATTAGCTCAATATTGGATTCGTTCCAAACGAGAAACGCTAGAACTATCAACAAGTCCTCATAATGGTTAACGATACTGAGTCTATTAAGCAAGCTGCTGTCACTCGTGCACAAGTCCTCAGTGAGGCACTACCTTACATTCAAAAATTTGCTGGTCGAACCATTGTAGTCAAATATGGCGGCGCGGCGATGAAGGATAGCACCCTCAAGGACCAAGTTATTCGCGATATTGTATTTTTATCCTGCGTTGGTTTACGACCAATTCTAGTACATGGTGGTGGACCAGAAATAAACAGTTGGCTAGATAAATTAGGCATAGAACCTCAATTCAAAAATGGTCTACGAGTCACTGATGCACCCACAATGGATGTCGTGGAGATGGTATTGGTTGGTCGAGTCAACAAAGAAATTGTTGCTTTGATTAACCAAGCAGGCGGTTCAGCTGTAGGGCTTTGTGGCAAAGATGGTAATTTGATCACAGCTCGCCCTCAAGGTCAAGAAGAGATTGGCTTTGTGGGAGAAGTGAGTGGTGTGAATATCAAGATTTTGGAAACACTAGTTAGCAATAACTATATTCCGGTTGTGTCTAGTGTTGCAGCCGATGAGATGGGACAAGCCTACAACATTAATGCGGATACGGTAGCTGGAGAAATAGCAGCAGCACTTGGGGCAGAAAAGTTAATTTTGTTAACTGACACCCGAGGTATCTTAAAAGATTACAAAGACTCGTCTACCTTGATCCCAAAAGTAGATATTCAAGAAGCCCGTCAACTCATTGCGACTGGTATAGTCGGTGGTGGAATGATCCCAAAAGTTAATTGTTGCGTGCGATCGCTTGCCCAAGGAGTACGAGCAGCACACATTATTGATGGTCGCATTCCTCACGCTCTGCTACTAGAGATCTTTACTGATGTTGGTATTGGTACTATGATCCTCGGCTCTCAGTTTATGGGGTAAATAATAAAGATTGTTGCTCGATCTACAGCATCAACCTTAGCGACTCACTCTTATTGGCAATTGCTAGTTGATTCAGGTACTTCACCACAATTGGATGAACAAAGGTGGAATCTACTACGGCAAAATTAAAGAAGTGCTGATTTGTGTGCAAGACGTGAATTCAGAAAGTCTAGAAATTGCCAAAACTCGATACCAGACAGGAAGAATAGCCTTTGAAAGTGGGCAATACAGCAAAGCAATTGAAAATCTAGAAAAGGCAAGTGCTTTATTGGCTCGTAACTCCCGCCTAGGTGGGGAAGTTCAAATTTGGCTAGTAACAGCTTACGAAGCTGCTGGACGCACAGAAGATGCGATCGCCCTTTGTGAACAACTTAAACGCCATCCTCACTTAGAAACCAGTAAAGAAGCTAAGCGATTGCACTATATTCTCAAAGCGCCTAGATTACAACGTCCAAAGGAATGGATGACTGAAATTCCTGATTTGGGGACAATAGCTGACAATGAAAGCAAAATTCGGTTCAGTACTAATATCACTAAACCCTCCAAGCAGCAAGTACGTCCTAAGCCAGAGCCAATTGATCTCAGCCAGGTCAATACCAAAGACAACCGCTTTATCTGGTTGGCTTTCATTGTGATTGGTTTAACTGTGGCTGGCTTGGTTTGGTATAGTCTTTAACAGTTATTGGTTATCAGTTATCAGTTTTGTCACAGGGTTTCAGTTTCATACCACAAGATCTGATAACTGTTTACTGATTTGCATAGTGAGGACAGAGATTATGTATTTGAAGCGAGTGCGGTTTGTATGGTTTGTGCTGTTGGCATCGATATTACTGTCTGGTTGCGTACAGTATGATGTAGGCGTGAACTTTGACAACTCCAATCGTGGTGAATTCGTCCAGCATATTAAGTTGGGCGAACGGCTCATCAGTTTTAGTGGTGATTCTGTGTATGAATGGTTGAATAGTATAGAGCGCCGTACCCGTAAGCTAGAAGGTAGAACGCAGCGGATTTCTAACGAAGAACTCGTGGCGACAGTTCCTTTTAGTAATGGTCAAGAATTACAAAAGAAGTTTAACGAATTTTTTCACCCTAACAGCAGTCAAAAATCTAAATCAGTCAAGAACGAAACTGACTCGGAACTACCAAAAATTGAATCAAACTTACGCTTGTTCCAAAATAATTTTTTACTCTTGGTGCGGAATCGATTGATCTATGATTTAGATTTGCGATCGCTTGCATTGCTTTCAAGCCAAGGCAACGTTTTAGCTAATCCCGGTTCAATACTCGATTTGGATTTTAGTTTAAAGACTCCCTGGGGAGCTAGGAGCGTTCAAAATGTTGAGAACGCTATTGAACCCCAAAAAGATAACAATCAGCTCGTGTGGAAGCTACAACCAGGTGAACTCAATCATATAGAAGTGGTTTTCTGGCTTCCCAGTCCTTTGGGTATCGGGACGTTGCTGATTATTCTATTTATCTGGGCAGGGTTTTACTTAAGATACAGTTTCATGCCAGATCCCAGCACTCAATTTGCCTCCAAGACAGTTAGTAGTTAAGTCAGTAGTTGGCAGTTAAGTTATGAGTTATCTGGTATTCAATAAAATGTCCCTTAACTCCTAACTCCTAACTCCTAACTCCTAACTCCTAACTCCTACTAGGGTGACAAACGCTCAATCTTCCAAAGACCATTATCTAAGCGAGTATAGAGCAAGCGATCATGCAGACGACTGGAACGTCCTTGCCAGAATTCGATTTCTGTTGGAATTACGCGTAAACCTCCCCAATGTCGTGGTCGGGGAACATCTTGGTTTTGATATTTCGTCTGGAGTTCCTCTAATTTCTTCTCAAGGACTTCTCGGCTCTCAATAACCTCACTTTGATTAGACACTAATGCACCTAACCGACTATTTAAAGGACGGCTATAGAAATACTCATCTGATTGGTTTTCTGAAACTTTCTCTACACGTCCACTAATACGAACTTGACGTTCTAGTTCTGCCCACCAAAAAACCAAAGAAGCTTGTGGATTTTCTGCTAATTCTTGTCCTTTATGACTATTATAGTTGGTATAGAAGACAAAACCTTGTTCATCAAAACCTTTTAACAGAACCATTCTTGCTCTTGGTCTACCATCTGGGCTAACAGTAGCAAGAGTCATAGCGTTAGGTTCTAAAAGTTGAGCTGCTAGTGCCTGATCGAACCATTGCTGAAATTGTATAAAAGGATTAGGATTAACGTCAGTTTCTGTCAACCCCTGTAAGCTATAGTCTTGGCGCAGGTCTGCTATAGTTTTGTTCATACTAATCTGCTTGTTTTTACTTAGTTAGGTCAATGCGCTTCTTTATTAAAAATATCTAATATAATCACTAGCGCCAACCGAGCTATTTGCAGAATTTATTCTGCATTCTGCAAACCAGCTTTTAATACATATTGTCTCCAATGCGCCGTTCAGCTCCTCTGCAACGTTTATTAATATATGGTCTAGGCGGTCCGATTATCGCTTTGAATCTCTGGCTGCTGTCTGAACTTTTTCATTATTTTCAACACCCAATTACTATACTAAGTATTGCGGCGATTTTAGCTTTTTTATTGAGTTACCCAGTTCATTTTTTTGAACGTGCGCCGATGACCCGTTCTCAGTCAGTCATTATTGTTTTGCTGATAACTTTAACATTGGTGATTATTCTGGGCGTAACTCTAATACCGTTGCTAATTGATCAAACAATCCAACTATTGAATAAGATTCCTGATTTGCTAACCGCCAGTCAAGCAAATCTAGAGCATTTTGAGATGCTAGCTAGAAAGCGCCGTTTACCCATAAATCTTAGGATTGTGAGTACTCAGATCAATAGCAACATTGAAAGCGTAGTGCAACAGCTAGCTTCTGGGGCTTTAGGTTTTGCTGGAACGCTGCTGTCAGGATTATTAGACCTGATTTTAGTAGTAGTGCTGGCATTTTATATGCTTTTATTTGGCGATCAGGTTTGGGATGGTCTTATTCATCTTATGCCCCACGAGATTCGAGTCCCCTTTACCACATCCTTACGGCTAAATTTCCAAAATTTCTTTCTCAGCCAGCTATTGCTAGGATTGTTCATGGGTTCAACCCTCACTCCAATTTTTTTAGCCCTCAAAGTACCCTTTGCCCTATTGTTTGCTATACTCATCGGCTTATCTGAGCTTATTCCTTTTATTGGAGCAACATTAGGTATAGGTCTAGTCACAATTTTAGTACTATTGCAAAATTGGTGGTTGGCCGTTCAAGTGGCATTAGCAGCAATTCTGATGCAACAAATTAAAGATAATCTTTTGGCTCCCAAGTTGCTAGGTGATTTTATCGGACTAAATCCCATCTGGATTTTTGTAGCTATTTTGATGGGATTTGAGATTGCTGGGTTACTTGGAACAATTGTTGCTGTCCCAATTGCTGGAACGATTAAAGGTACCTTCGATGCTCTCAAGATTAGCAAATCAGGAAATTCTGGCACAATAACACTTACTAAGAACTCACCACTGGATTGATCAGGAGCTTTTTATTATATTTTTTTAGTTGGATTTGCTTATCTATGTGAAGTGGGTTGATTTCTAATCATTATCAATTTAAATTAAAGTCAAATGGAAAATATCTTACTAGCTAAGTGGACTTAATATATAAAGAACATATAAAGATACGATGAACCAGAAACTATAGCAAGTGTTTGCTAGTCTATACTAGAGCTTTGTAAGAATTCTCTAATTTTCTGTTATTTCTAAGTCATTCCTTAGCTTGTGTCTTTAGGTAGATATTGGAATTTGTCCATCTATCTTTGTTAATAGAAAGTAAAAAATTCGTATAAAGATTATGTTGAAGTTGCTATCTTTTATTTAAATCCATATAAAAAAATGTCGTCTATACTTGATTTATAATCAATATTCTTATACAATTTCAATAAAGAATTTGTAATGTTGGCATTTTTTGAAATGCCTTAAAATGCTATACAATTCAGAATCACATCTAGACAAGATTGTATTGATTGCAAAATTCAGGGAGCATTAGGCATAATCTATTACGTAGTAGTTTTGGGTTTCCAATGAGACAATTGAACTTTGTAATAATTTTTATCTTGTGCCTGGCTTTTGGATTATTTACCATAGAAAATACAGAACTTGGCACAATTCACGTTGTCCCTGGGTTACAGGTACAAGCACCAATTGCAGTTGAATTGCTTTTAGCTGTTGGGTTGGGGGCGGTTTTTGCTTGGCTGTTTAGTATCTGGACACGGTTACAAAGACTGCTAGTTTACAGCCAACAAGTCCGGAAAAAAAATGTTCAAATTAAGGAATTAGAGAACAAGATTGAACAGTTTCAAGCTGAGGTTCAATCATTAAAATTGGCACTACCGCCTGCAGGTGATTCGTTAAAGGATGAAGTGCAGGCTATGGCTCAGTAAAGAAGCAGCCATTGTCAATCTGTAATGAGTAGAATCACCAGTAGCTAACAATCAACAACTAAAAAGATCCTGTTGATGAATGCTTCCGAGTTACTAGAAAAAATTGCATCACTTATTCACCAAGCTGAGCAAGGTGAAATAGATCCTTGGGATGTTCAGGTAATTTCGGTGATTGATCGTTATTTAGAGTTCATGGCTCCGGAGGCAACAGCAAGAGGCTATGAGGCTGACTTATACCAATCTGGGCAAGCTTTTTTGTCAGCATCAATGCTCGTATTGTTTAAAGCCAACACTCTAATGCAGTTACAGTTGGCAGCAGATGAGCAAGAAGCGCTTGCTGATAGTGATGAATTGTCGGCAAGTGAGGGTGATATAAATCATCAAACTCATCGGCTGCCATTAGAACGGCATTTGCGACGTCGTCCAGCGGCCATGCCACCACCAAAACGCCGTGTTACTCTGCAAGAGTTGATTGAGCAACTGCAGCTCATGGCACAGCAACTCAAACAAGTGCAGAAGGAGGATAAGCCTGTCCGTCCTAAGCGTCAACCCAGTCTCCAAACCATGCGAGCAGCATTGGAGTTGGCACATCAGGAGAATTTAACGGAAGTGGCTTCTGAACTGGAGCAGGTGTTACATACAAAAACGGCAGAGCTTAGTCTCCAAGAGCATTGGTGCAATCTAGAACAATTGGTAGAGTGGTGGACCCAAACAAAACAGCTAAATCAACATGAGCCTAAAGAACATAACAACCTTGTTAGCGTTTTTTGGGCTCTACTATTGCTTTGTGCTCAATCTAAGGTAGAGCTATTTCAAGAAGAGTTTTATCATGATATTAAAATTCGGTTATTAGGAAATCCCACAAACACCCAACTGGGGGTATAGGAAACTCTGACAATGACTTTGTGCTCTAGTCATGACTTCTGCCATAACCTCAAACTCTTAACATTCTGGGCTTATGAGGATTGGGTTCTATAAAAAAAGGATTTTTGTGACTTACACTACTACACTCTTTCTTTAGAAATGTTTTTGAGATTTTTACTTCAGGGAACCCTAAAATCCGAGTAAATTGAAAAGAGGATAGATTGCCTGTCATTCTACAATATAAGTCATTGTACCAATGCTGAAAACTTATTTTATCCGTGCTTTTAGGGATGACTGAGGGTAGAAAAAAAAAGATCATGAAGTATCACTTAAAGAAGTAAATTGGCTGGTGATTGAGGAATAAACTAATATGAAAGCGATGATTCTCGCAGCAGGTAAAGGTACTCGAGTACGTCCGATTACCTATACAATGCCCAAACCGATGATGCCTATCTTGCAAAAGCCGGTAATGGAATTTTTGCTTGAACTGTTACGCCAGCATGGGTTTAACCAGATTATGGTCAACGTTAGCCATCTGGCAGAAGAAATTGAAAGCTATTTCCGGGATGGTCAACGGTTCGGTGTACAAATTGCCTATTCTTTTGAAGGTCGCATTGTTGATGGTACACTCATGGGGGAAGCCCTCGGTTCTGCCGGTGGAATGCGCCGTATTCAAGATTTCTCACCCTTTTTTGATGACACCTTTGTTGTGTTATGCGGCGATGCTTTGATTGACCTAGACTTGACAGAAGCGGTCAAGTGGCATAAATCCAAGGGGTCAATCGCTACTATCATCATGAAATCCGTGCCACGGGAAGACGTTTCAAGCTATGGTGTGGTCGTTACAGATGATGATGGTCGGATCAAAGCTTTCCAAGAAAAACCAAAGGTAGAGGAAGCTTTAAGCACTAACATCAACACAGGTATTTACATCTTTGAGCCGGAGGTCTTGGATTATATACCTTCTGGTGTAGAGTACGATATTGGTAGTCAGTTATTCCCTAAGTTAGTAGAAATTGGTGCTCCCTTCTATGCTATCCCCATGGACTTTGAATGGGTAGATATTGGTAAAGTGCCAGACTACTGGCGGGCAATTCGTGGTGTCCTCTCAGGAGAAATAAAAAATGTACAAATCCCTGGTCAACAAGTTGCTCCTGGTATTTACACTGGCTTAAATGTCGCAATGAACTTGGACAAAGTCGATATCACAGGTCCAGTTTATATTGGTGGTATGACCCGAATAGAAGACGGAGCAAAAATCGTTGGTCCAGCTATGATTGGTCCCAATTGCTGGATATGTAGTGGTGCAATGGTAGACAACAGTGTGATTTTTGAGTGGTCACGACTTGGTCCTGGAGTCAGCTTAGTTGATAAGTTGGTGTTTGGTCGTTACTGCGTAGATAAGACTGGAGCTACCATAGATCTGCAAGCAGCCGCTCTAGACTGGCTGATTACCGATGCACGTCATGATCCACCTTGCCATAACCCAGTAGAACGCCAAGCGATCGCCGAATTGTTGGGAACACACGCTATTTCGTGAGGAGTCAGAAGTGAAGAGTCAGGAATTTAACTCCTAACTCCTAACTTCTAAATCCTAACTACTCAAATATGTATATCTCCTGAGACTTTGTTCATAGGTTTGCAATAAACGCTGAGATTCGGCTAGGGTGATACGATTTTCTTCTAAAGCGTGCTCACAACGTTGGCGGATATTTTCCACCATGTCTTCAGAGTCGTACTGCACGTAGCTAACCACTTCACTCATTGTGTCACCCTTGACAACATGTTTAATTTGATACCCTTTGGGTGTTAGTTGAATGTGAACTGCGTTGGTATCGCCAAATAAGTTGTGTAAGTTACCCATAATTTCCTGGTAGGCTCCATTTAAGAACATCCCCAGATAGTATGGCTTTCCAGTATTAACAGGGTGTAGCTCTAAAACTGACTTGACATCTCTTAAATCAATAAAACGGTCTATTTTCCCGTCACTATCACAGGTCAAATCTGCCAAAATCGCGCGCCGCGTTGGTTCTTCATCCAACCGATGTATGGGCATAATCGGAAACAATTGGTCAATTGCCCAGCAATCAGGTGCAGATTGAAAGACCGAAAGATTTACATAGTAAATGGAAGCCATAATTTGTTCTAGGTCTTCCAAATCATCAGGTACATATTCTTGCTGCCTAGTAATACCAAGGATTTTCTGACAACAAGCCCAGTACAACCTTTCAGCTTTGGCTCGTTCTGTAAGGCTTAAAATCCCTAATTTGAAGCGGCTGATCGCTTCTTCTTTAAATTGCGTTGCATCGTGGTAAAGCTCTTGGTAATTTTCCTGGTTGACTGATTGGTAAGTTTCCCAAAGATAAGTGATGATTGGCGATTCTCCTTCTTGGGGAGGTGGTGGTGGCTCAGTTGGTATTTCGCTAGTACTTAACACATCAAAAATTAGCACCGACTGATGAGAAGCGATCGCTCGTCCACTTTCACTAATCAACGTTGGCACAGGGATATTGCGTTCAGCACAAGTGTCTTTTAACTCTGCCACAATATCGTTGGCATAGTTTTGCATGTTGTAGTTTTTTGAGGCGTAAAAGTTTGTTTGCGAGCCATCATAATCTACTCCCAACCCCCCACCAACATCAAGATATTTCATATCTGCCCCTAGCACCACCAATTCCACATAGATGCGGCTTGCTTCTTGAATGGCATCTTTAATGACATTGATTGCAGGAATTTGCGAACCAATATGGAAGTGTAATAACTGCAAAGAGTCTAGTAAATCAGCATTGCGTAACTTGTCAACGGCTTGGATAATCTCAGGCATTGTTAGACCAAATTTTGCGCGATCTCCGCTAGATGTTCCCCACCGTCCCATTCCTTGGGTACTGAGTTTAGCTCTCACACCAACAATTGGTTTAATACCCAACTGGCGGTTTGCTTCAATCACGACATCAACTTCTTCAATCTGCTCTAAGACGATAATTGGTGTTTGTCCTAGTCTTTGAGCCAGCATTGCTGTCTCAATATATTCTCGGTCTTTGTAGCCATTGCAGATTAATAACGCGCCTGGTGTATCTAGTAATGCTAAAGCAATCATTAATTCTGGTTTAGAACCAGCTTCTAAACCAAATTGATGCGGTTTACCAAATCTCACTAAATCCTCAATTAAATGTCGCTGTTGGTTGCACTTAACAGGAAATACTCCACGGTAAACGCCTGGGTAATTATAACGGGCGATCGCTTTAGCAAAACAAGCATTCAACCGCTCAATACGATCTTCTAAAATATCAGAGAAGCGAATCAATAAAGGCAGTCCTAAATTACGCTGCTTAAGGGCGTTAACTAATTCAAACAGATCCAAAGAACCGCCACGATCACCTTTGGGAGAAACAGTAACACGACCAGCAGCATTAATGGAAAAATAAGGGTGACCCCAACCTTCAATCCGGTAGAGTTCTTCACTATCCTCAATTTTCCAAGAGCGGGTTGTTTCTAATGTTGTACTCGGTGGTAATAGCTTCTTTCCCTTGCGAACACTGACTTCAGCTTTGTGCCCGTTAGCAGATGGTAAAACCACCTCATCTGATGTATCGGTTAACTCGGCTCCCATTTTCCTAACCTCTGTGTTTCACCCATGAATTAACAATGTAGCGCATTCATTTGGGAACGCATATGCACCCAGTGATACTTTCTTTTGATAATCTCAGATTGGTCATTTGTTATTCTTCAATTAGTCAATAGTTGTTGACAAAAAACAGAGGACAAAGGACAAATGATACATTCACACTTGTTTTAGGAGATAGCTTTGGAACGCACATTCATAGCAATTAAGCCAGATGGCGTACAGCGCGGACTGGTGGGTGAGATTATCCATCGATTTGAGAGCAAGGGTTTTACTCTTGTTGGGTTGAAGTTCTTGAAGGTCAGCCGGGAATTAGCTGAACAGCATTACGACGTTCATCGGGAACGACCTTTTTTCTCTGGCTTAGTAGAATTTATCACTTCTGGTCCAGTAGCCGCGATGGTTTGGGAAGGGGATGGTGTTGTGGCTTCCTCCAGAAAGCTCATTGGAGCAACAAATCCCCTAACTGCAGAACCTGGAACTATCCGGGGTGATTTTGGCGTTAGCATTGGTCGTAACCTAATTCACGGTTCCGACGCCATTGAAACAGCGCAACGAGAAATTGCTCTGTGGTTTAAGGAAGAAGAACTGGTTAGTTGGCAACTACAATTGACACCTTGGTTATACGAGTAAGTTAAGGAATGGGGATCTGGGGACCTCTCTGGAATACAGGGATCATAGGGAATTCAAACAATTTACCTATGCCCCATGCCCTATTCGCTACTCCCTACTCCCCTCCAAAAGCTCAGTTTTTTGGACTGTCTCAATTTTTTCTAAATTTGGAAGCTCTGCTGTTTGCGCTTCCTCTATTTCTTGACCATTACCATTGACACGTTTGGAAAATCCCCAAGCTAAGATAAGGGCGAGCACAATCATTGACAACCATTCTGGTGGGACTAATGTGTCGTTGACAACTTTTAAAAATAGTTTTAAACCCACTAGGGCTACAGTGATGTAGCCAGCATCTTCTAAGTAGACAAATTCATCTAACCACTGAATAAATAAGCCTGCCAAAAAACGCAGGGCGATAACACCAATGGTAGCGCCTGTAATGACCAGCCAAGTTTCATTAGATACGGCAATTGCAGTCGTAACACTGTCGAGAGAGAATGCTAGATCGGTAAGGGCAATTACAGGTATCACTTGCCATAGAGAGATGAAACGGGGACCATGGTGATGATGGTCACTTTCTGGGGAAGTAAAATGTTGAAATACCAGCCACAATAGATACGCTGCACCTAGTAACTCAAACTGCCAGAACTGTTGCACCCAGGTTGCTGTCAGTAGTAAAGTGATACGTAGAATATAGGCAAAGACTAAACCCAGATTAAGTGCCTGATTTTCGAGTTTTTTGTCGTCTAGTCCTTGTGCGATCGCTGCAAGAGCGATTGCATTATCCGCTGACAACACCGCCTCTAAAAAAATGAGGATGAGGAGGATGATAGGGGCCTCAATACTGAAGTTATAGTGAAAATAATCAAAAAGTTGATCTAGCATTCGGGTCTTCTCAAACAGCGAAAGTAAAAAATTAGAAGAAACAAAGGGTTTAATCTATAAAGCGTGACAAAATCTGCTTTTAATCAAAATACAGCCCTTAATAAAGCTTAACGTGTGACGAGGAATCTAATGTAGCCTCCTTTGAGAGGATTTCTGCTTGCAGTTTTAGGAGATGGCAAACCTCCTTAAGAGATAGACAACTGGCTTCTAAGGTAAGCGGCATAACTTTTAGAGCAAGAGAGGGAAAAGTACACAGAACACATTCATCTGTCTACAATTATTGATCACTTCCATTTGCCTAATTCTTTACGAAAATCTAAAAACTTTCTGGCAACTCTACGTCCACAATAGTTTTCAGTAGTTTTCTGTCACAATCATAAAAAAAAGTCATGAGTAAAATCACTATAGAGTCAATTCTGCAAGAAAAACGTTTATTCTATCCAAGTACCGAATTCTCTCAAAATGCTCATATCAAAAGCTTGCAAGACTACCAGCATCTCTACGACAAAGCAAAAACTGATCCTCAAGAATTTTGGGCGGAATTAGCTGAGGCAGAGTTGCACTGGTTCCAGAAGTGGAATAAGGTTCTAGACTGGCAACCACCCTTTGCCAAATGGTTCGTTGGCGGTAAGATAAACGTTTCTTACAATTGTATAGATAGACACCTCACAACTTGGCGTAAGAATAAAGCAGCCATTATTTGGGAAGGCGAACCAGGCGACTCACGCACTCTCACCTATGCACAACTGCATCGAGAAGTTTGCCAATTTGCTAATGTACTCAAGCAACTCGGGGTGCAAAAAGGTGATCGCGTAGGAATTTATATGCCAATGATTCCAGAAGCAGCAATAGCAATGCTAGCCTGTGCCAGAATTGGTGCGCCCCACAGCGTCGTCTTTGGAGGCTTTAGTTCTGAAGCTTTGCGTGACCGCCTGATTGATGTGCAAGCTAAGGTCGTTGTTACTGCAGATGGCGGCTGGCGCAAGGATGCGATCGTGCCACTCAAAGATCAGGTAGATAAAGCTTTGGCTGATGGTGCTGTACCTACAGTTAAAGATGTTCTCGTGGTGCAGCGCACACGTCAGCAAATTCATATGGAACCAGGAAGGGATCATTGGTGGCATGATTTGCAAAAGAGTGCATCAGCTGAGTGTCCGCCTGAGCCAATGGATAGCGAAGATATGTTATTCGTTCTTTACACAAGCGGTAGTACTGGCAAGCCTAAAGGTGTCGTGCATACAACTGGTGGCTATAACTTATACAGTCACATAACTACTAAGTGGATTTTTGATCTCCAAGATACAGACGTATATTGGTGTACGGCAGATGTCGGTTGGATCACGGGACACAGTTACATTGTTTACGGTCCTCTTTCTAACGGTGCAACCACTCTGATGTATGAAGGTGCACCTCGTCCCTCCAATCCTGGCTGTACGTGGGACATTATTGAAAAAAACAATGTAACGATATTTTATACAGCGCCTACAGCTATTCGTGCCTTTATCAAGATGGGTGAACATTTTCCCAAAGCACGTAATCTGTCTTCCTTACGCTTATTAGGAACTGTAGGTGAACCGATTAACCCAGAAGCTTGGATGTGGTATTACAGAGTCATTGGAGGCGAACGCTGTCCAATTGTTGATACTTGGTGGCAAACAGAAACAGGCGGGATTATGATTACACCATTACCTGGAGCAATTCCGATGAAACCTGGTTCAGCCACTCGTCCTTTCCCTGGAATTCTGGCAGATGTCGTGGATTTAGAAGGTAATTCCGTTGGAGATAACGAAGGCGGTTACTTGATAGTGCGACATCCTTGGCCAGGGATGATGCGCACAGTATATGGTGATCCTGAGCGCTTCCGCCGCACCTACTGGGAACATATCCCACCTCAAGATGGCAACTACGTCTACTTTGCTGGTGATGGTGCAAGACGTGACGAAGATGGTTACTTCTGGGTTATGGGCAGAGTAGATGATGTCATTAATGTGTCAGGACATCGTCTTGGTACGATGGAAGTTGAATCTGCCCTCGTTTCTCATCCCGCAGTGGCTGAAGCTGCAGTGGTAGGCAAACCAGATGAAATGAAAGGGGAAGAAATAGTAGCGTTTGTCACTCTAGAAGGTGGTCAAAATCCCAGTGAGGAATTAAGTAAAGAACTGAAGAAGCACGTTGTCCAAGAAATAGGTGCGATCGCTCGTCCCGGAGAAATTCGCTTTACAGATTCTTTGCCAAAAACACGCTCTGGTAAGATTATGCGGCGATTGCTACGAAATCTTGCTGCTGGTCAAGAAGTCTCAGGTGATACTTCAACTTTAGAGGATCGAGGTGTTTTGGATAAGTTGCGAGAAGGCGCTTAGTTAGGAGGACAAGGAGGACAGGGAGGACAAGGAAGCAGACATCTCCCATATATTCCATGTCCCCTTTGTCCCCTTTATCACCAATCTCCCTTGTCCCATAAATAAAATGAAACTAAAACTGATAGAAGCCAAGATTATAAGTGGGATGTGTAGCTGTTTGTTTTTGAGCTTTGCTTTCATCTCCCCTTTAGCAAGTGCTGCAACGACTGCCAGTGAATATCGACAAATGGGGTTGTTGTATCGTCAGCAAGGACGGTATGCTCAAGCTATTGCTGCAATGCAAAAATCTGTAGATCTCGAACCAGAAAATTTGATGGGGCGTGTGAATTTGGGTTGGACATTGCACTTAGCAGGACAAGAGAAGGCAGCGGCAAAATCTCTATGGCAAGTCATATCTAAAAAGCCGCTATTTGTTCCAGCTTACAATGCTTTAGGAATTGTCTATTTAGTTGAAGGTAACTTGCCAGCATCAGTGTTAGTTCACTCGTGGGCAGCAATTCTTAAGCCAGATGATGAAGTTGCTCATTACAATTTGAGTCTGGCGCTACATCGCCTAAAAATTTATAACTTAGCTATTGTTACTGCTAATCGTGCTGCTATTTTAGAACCAAATAATCCTCATCCATTAATTGCTGCGGCGATCGCCTATTGGGACAGCGGCGACAAAAAAGCTGCTCAGCAAGTCTATCAAAAAGCTATTAACTTAGATGCTAGATATAGGGAGCAGAATTTTCTAAGTAATCTTAAGCAAGCAGCATTAAGTTCAGAGCAAATTCTGAAAGTTGATAATATCCGCACCGCTGTCATTCATTGATTTTTTTAAGGCTCTGTACCTGTTAATATACCTTGTTGAATATAAATTGGGCGAATCAACTGTCTTAAAGAAGGTAATTGTCTGAAAAATAACAAAGCGCCTAGCATACAAAAAATACCATCAATGACTAGCGTATTGGGAGCACTAATGTGATTTGCTAAGAAACCTCCTAATAAATTGCCAAAAGGTGTCGTGCCCAAAAATGCCATTGTATATATACTCATTACTCTTCCACGCTTATCATCGTCAACAATTGTTTGTAAGATTGTATTGCCAGAAGCAATTTGCATGATTGTACCGAAACCAACAAGTAACATTGTGAGGATAGATAATGGTAAAAAGCGTGATAAGGCAAAGCCAATTAATCCAATTCCTAGGATTGCCGGAGCAATAGCAATTATTTTTCCCAATCCTACTATAGTTTGCCTTGTTGCTAAATAAATTCCTCCTGTTAAGGCTCCAACTCCTGACGCCGCCATTAGAAATCCTAGGCTTTCTGCACCACCTTTGAGGATTTTTTCTGCAAAAATCGGTACGAGAATAGTGTACTGCATACCGAAGAAGCTAACTAAAGCTGATAACAGCAAGATGGAACGAATTGGTGCAAAGCCAAAGGCATATTCAAATCCTTCTTTGATTCTTTGCAGGGGATGAGTCTCAGTTACTACTATTTTTCTTAGCTTGATTTTCATCGCTAATAAACTAGCAATTACGGCAATATAAGAAAGACCATCAATTAAAAAACAATATCCTGGACCAACTTTAGCAATCAGTAACCCACCAATTGCGGGACCAATCAATCGTGCACCATTAAACATTGTTGAGTTAATGGCGATCGCATTGGCCAAATTCTCTTTAAGCTCTACCAAATCTACTACAAATGCTTGCCGTGCTGGCGCATCAAAAGCATTAATAAATCCTTGAAATAAGCTTAAGGCAATGATATGCCAAATATGAATTACCCCAGTCAATGTCAACACTGCTAACGCTAGTGACTGAATCATTGCCAGTATTTGTGTAATGATTAAAATACGTTGGCGCGGAAAGCGATCTACAATTACCCCACCAAAAGGAGCTAGAAAAAAGCTAGGAATTTGACTAGTAAATCCTACAACTCCTAGTAATAATGCAGAGTCTGTCAAGCGATAAACTAGCCAAATCGTGGCAATTTGCGTCATCCAAGTTCCAATGAGGGATATGCCTTGCCCCATGAAAAACAGACGGTAGTTTCTTGATCTAAAGGCTGGTAGTTGCAACTTTTTTCTAATTGCTTGTCTATTCATGCAAGAATTGTTTTATACCAATAATGCTTTTATAAAAAAATATCATTAAACACGAGTACTAACCCCCTCTCCATAGGTGGAGAGAAGAATTGCAAGCAGGAAGAAGTTTTTGAAGTTGAGTGCAAAGCAATTTGGTATTGCTTAACTTAAATACCAGCAAATGCAGATATATTTAGATATTATTTGATTCATCGTCAAAGATTACGCCTTGTTGCTTTAATTTAAGTCGAATATCATCAGAAAGACCTTTGTTCCACCCTAAACGAGAATCATTCACCAATATTCGATGAATTTTAACACACTTAAGATTAGCACCTTTCAAATTCGCTCTACTTAAGTTAGCACCTTCTAAATTGGCACCTTCTAAATTGGCACCCTCTAAATTGGCACCCTCTAAATTGGCATTTTCTAAATTGGCACCCTCTAAATTAGCGTAGCTGAGTTTAGTATCTTTAATAAAAGCACTACTAAGATTGGCATTCCTTAGTTTGGCATTACTCATGTAAGCACCACTGAGGTCAACACCTACAAGTGTGGCATTGCTGAGATTACTATTCCATAGATAAGCACCACTGAGGTTAGCATTACTGAGATCGGCATTGACTAATTGAGAGTTGCTAAGGTTAGCACTACGGAGATTCACATCTCTTAAATCAGTATTGCTGAGGTTGGCATTGCTAAAATTTGCATCTTTCAAGTTAGCACTGTTAAAATTCGCACCTACCAATTGTGCACTACTTACATTTGCATCAACTAACTCAGCATTGCTGAGGTTCGCATCAACTAACTGAGCATTGCTAAGATTACTTTTCCATAATTTGGTATTACTGAGGTCAGCATTGCTAAAATTAGTACCCATAAAGCAGGCATTACTAAGGTCAGCGCTAACAAGCTGAACATGACTTAAGTTGGCAAGAATTAAATTGACACCATTAAGGCTTTGCGTAACAGACTTATGCTCTAGTATTTCTTTAATCAAATTAGATTTGTGAGCAATTTCTTGTGGTTCCTGAATTTCTGTATTACTGAGGTTTGAGGTATTTAAAATCTTGTCAGTTAAATTTTGATTATCTTGGGAAATTGTCAATAGTTGTTGAGACTCATTTAAGAGGCGCTTTTGCTCACTCCATACTGCAAATAACACCCACCAGCAAAAGCCTAACCCAACCATTAATACATATGATTGAGCTTCAGTTAATAGCAGGATGACCATCAAACCTAAGCTAATTAAAGTTGTTCGCAGGATCAACGCAACAAATCTTGCCGTGGCTTTCCTATAGAAACTAATCTTTTTATGGTTAGCTACAGTCATGCCTGAAATTACTCCGATTTCTAAAAAAAAGTGACTATATGGATGTAAAAGGTAAGCAAAAAACTATAGAGTTCTCATGCAAACTTATATTCCATCAAAGTCGTTATATTACCTAACACAAACAGAATGAGAATTATTGATGCTTTCCAACCAATTGCCGGATTAATTATGTCTGAATTTTTGATAAGAATATACAGTGCTAGCTCTTCCAAATCAAAGCTACCCTGATAAGAATTGACAAAAAACTAGGACTTAGATTGTGATGCGTCCTGAAATGCAGGATAGCCTATGTAATCAGTCACTTCATAATAATGGATTAATTTTAACTTTTTGCGGTCAATTTTACACAAATTTCTTAAAAAAAATTTGGTGCGCTTATCAAACTCTGTCTTTGCTTCAGAAGACTTTGAAAAAATATTAATATTTCCTCTAATTCTTAATTTTCCAAAAATTTAACTACGAAACCTTTTACTTAGGAAATATAATAATTTTTAACTTTTGCTATATTATAGCTTTTTTATTAAAAAATAAACCATAATACTTATTTTAAAATAAAATCAACAGTTTCTGAAACAAAAAAACGTTTTAAGTAAAATCATTGTTAAATTTCAGTAAACTTAGTAATCTATACGACATTTATTATGTTGAAGCCAACAAATAGCCAAGTTGTTTGTCACAGGCCAAAGGCTAGCAGCGGTCAAACGCATAGAAAATGTTTAGGTATGTCACAATAGTAATAGAAAAGGCTCTGGGTAGGCTTGTTAGAATCTTTAATACGCTTTGACTCTGACATTAAGTACCCTGTTTTCACCTAGCTACCATCTCCCCTACTGAATTAGGTGGGAGTACTGGCAGCAAATTCGGTAAATAGCGCATTATAACTAGCTAACTACCTATAACCTCCTAATAACCTGATTATGTTTGATGCACTTGCTGATCGTTTAGAAGCTACTTGGAAAAAACTGCGGGGTCAAGACAAAATTTCCCACTCTAATGTTCAGGAGGCTTTGCGGGATGTACGCCGCGCCTTATTAGAGGCAGATGTCAATCTCCAGGTAGTCAAAGATTTTATTAACGACGTTGAAACAAAGGCACTAGGCTCTGAGGTGATTGCCGGTGTTCAACCCGATCAACAGTTTATCAAAATCGTTTACGATGAACTGGTAAAAGTGATGGGGGAAGTTAACGTTCCTCTTGCACAAGCCGAGCAAGCACCTACTATCGTTCTTATGGCTGGTTTGCAGGGTACTGGAAAAACCACTGCTACAGCCAAATTAGCTTTACATCTTCTTAAATCAAACCGTAACTGCTTAATGGTAGCGACGGATGTTTATCGTCCAGCGGCTATTGACCAACTGGTGATGTTGGGTAAACAAATTAATGTGCCCGTATTTTCTCTAGGAACTGATATAAACCCAGTGGAAATAGCACGGCAGGGTGTTGAACATGCTAGATCAGAAAGTATTGATACTGTAATCATAGATACTGCTGGTCGCTTGCAAATTGACCAGGAAATGATGGCGGAGTTGGCTCGCATTAAGGAAACTGTTCAACCGCATGAAACACTTTTGGTAGTAGATGCTATGACGGGTCAAGAAGCTGCAACCCTGACCCGTACCTTCCATGAGGAGATAGGCATTACTGGTGCGATTCTGACCAAGCTTGATGGTGATAGCCGTGGAGGAGCTGCTCTGTCAGTGCGCCAAATCTCAGGAGCTCCGATTAAATTTGTTGGTGTTGGAGAAAAAGTCGAGGCTCTGCAACCTTTTTATCCTGACCGGATGGCATCACGGATTTTGGGGATGGGAGATGTCCTGACTCTAGTAGAGAAAGCTCAAGAAGAAATTGATCTGGCAGATGCCGAGAAAATGCAGGAGAAAATCCTGTCAGCAAAGTTTGACTTCACTGATTTTCTCAAACAGATGCGTTTGCTCAAGAACATGGGATCTTTGGGTGGGATCATCAAGTTAATTCCAGGAATGAACAAGCTGACAGATGATCAACTCAAGCAAGGAGAGACCCAACTGAAGCGCTGCGAGGCAATGATTAACTCCATGACCCCTCAAGAGCGACGAGATCCTGATATCTTAGCGAGTTCTCCTAGTCGCCGACGGCGAGTTGCAGCCGGAGCTGGATACAAGGAGGCAGATGTTAGTAAGTTGGTAAGTGACTTTCAGCGGATGCGTGGTTTAATGCAGCAAATGGGTAAGGGTGGCCTTCCTGGGATGCCAGGAATGTTTGGCGGCATGAACAATTACGCTACTGCAGGGAATCGGCCTGCATCTCCTGGATGGAGAGGATACACTGGTGGTGCAAGCACAAAAAAGAAGCCAAAGAAAGACAAAAAGAAGAAAGGCTTCGGTACACTTTGATCAAGGAATCAATAGCAATTTATCCTGAACAAGTGCTAAAATAAACATTTTAGCAACCAGAATTTTGTGTTTCTCAAACAGACAGTTTCTTCTGGACACATCTGCCCTAAGAACTGTCTTCTGAAAGCCGCTATTTTTGGTCACTTCCTCAACAAGTCACTACAGACTCATCCTACAAATAGGAGTAATGATTCCCCAACCATGATTAGATTGCGCTTGAAGCGATACGGTAAAAAGCGGGAAGCGAGTTACCGCATAGTCGCAATTAACAGCCTCGCTCGCCGCGACGGTCGTCCTCTCGAAGAACTGGGATTCTATAACCCGAGAACTGATGAAGTCAAATTGGACGTTCCCGGCATCGTCAAGCGATTACAACAAGGTGCTCAACCAACTGACACCGTGCGTCGCATCCTACAAAAAGCCAATGTTTTTGAACAGGTCAGTGCAAAAGCCGCATCTTAAGGTAGGAACCAATTACCCAACAACCAGTCCAGACTTCACTGGACTGGTGAAGTTTCTAATGCAGCCGTTTTTAGATTCTCCAGAGTCTTTGAGTGTCGATTGTGAAATTTCTCACACTCGTAAAAGGGCTTGGATTCGTATCGCTTTTGAGAACACAGATAAAGGGAAAGTGTTTGGTCGAGGTGGACGCAATATTCAGGCAATTCGCACTGTAGTTGCTGCTGCGGCTCAGGCTGCTGGTCAATCTGTATACCTAGACATCTACGGCAGCACCATTGGTGGTCGAGAAGACTTGTCTTTTGATGAAGAAGAATCATCTGAGCGACTACCAGCACCAACGAAATCAAGAGAAAGACGCGGAAATGGCAGTCCTAGACCTATTGCTAAACCCCGCTCTTCTTAAAGAGCTAATGACAAAAGCAAAAATGAGCAAAAAACGGCCAAATTTGAGTCAATCGCTTGACTTGATGTCAAATGCAAGACCATAATCGGGCATTTACGCTTCTGAACTGCTAGACGATAACAAAAATCGTTAGCTGTTAATTGTCAACTGTCAACGATCAATTGATGGTCTTATATTGTTTAGTTTAAATGTGTTTAGCTTACTGTGATGATCTCTGTAAGGAGGTGAAATCAGGAAGTGGCTGAGGTCCGTTTGGGTGAAAATGAGTCAATTGACTCGGCAATAAGACGTTTTAAAAAGAAAATTCAAAAAGCCGGAATTTTATCAGAAGTCAAACGCCGGGAAAGATACGAAAAACCCAGTCTGCGTCGCAAGCGCAAAGCGGAAACCGCACGCAAAGGGATTCGCTACTAACAAAAGTCCGTTTCTAGGTACTGGATAATAATAATAGTCATCCAGTTGCCTTAGTTCGTACTTGCTTTGACAAAAACCGATGAGGGAAACTCCCACCCCTTTTATCAAGAGCAAGTGCGCTCAATATCAGGACTGAGTTAGTGAAGGCGATGAACCAATGGCATCTGTTTATCCAGCTTAGGCTTTGAAAGCAGTTGTCGATGAAACCGCAACAAAGTAGAGAAGTAATCACTTGCTTCTCTACTTTTCCTATATGTTAAATTTTGGATTTTGAACCTATTATGGCAGGTGTTTTAACAATTCAACTGCCGAATATCGAAAGCGCGATCGCGCTTGTGGGCGATGGAGAAGAAAATCTCAAAACCCTATCTCGGCAAACAGGAGCTACTTTAGTATTACGTGGACAAGAACTACACATTTCTGGCACAGACAAGCAAGTTGACCTTGCTGGTCGATTGGTGCGATCGCTTGAAGATTTATGGAGTAAGGGTAACAACATTATCAGTACAGACATCTTAACAGCCCGTCAAGCACTAGATACTCATCAGGAAGAGGAATTACAAGAAATCAGACGAGATATTGTCGCTCGAACTCGCAAGGGTGAAGAGATCCGTGCGAAAACCTTTCGACAACGACAATACATAGAAGCACTGCGTAAGCGTGACCTGACTTTTTGTGTTGGTCCTGCTGGTACTGGTAAGACATTCCTTGCTGTTGTTGTTGCTGTGCAAGCACTTCTCGCCAATCAATTTGAGAGGCTCATCTTAACTCGTCCGGCTGTTGAAGCAGGTGAAAAACTCGGCTTTTTACCTGGCGATTTGCAGCAAAAAGTGAACCCTTATCTTCGCCCACTCTATGATGCCATCAATGAATTCATTGACCCAGAAAAATTACCATCATTGATGGAAAGAGGCGTGATTGAAGTTGCTCCTTTGGCTTACATGCGAGGACGCACACTCAACAATGCTTTTGTCATTGTAGATGAAGCCCAAAATACCACACCAGCCCAGATGAAAATGGTTTTAACGCGTCTGGGTTTCCATTCTCGAATGGTGATTACGGGTGATATGACACAAACAGATTTGCTACCCCATCAGCAATCTGGATTAGCAGTAGCTTTACAAGTTTTAAAATCTGTTGAAGGTATTGCCTTTTGTGAGTTCTCTCAAAAAGATGTCGTTCGCCATCCCCTCGTTCAGCGCATTGTCGCTGCCTATGAGCAACATGAAAAATAGTTGAGTGTCACGCAAGGGGACAAAGGGAAGGACAGGGAGACAAGGGGACAAGGGGGACAAGGGAGACAAGGGGGACAAGGGGACAAGGGGGACAAGGGAGACAAGGGAGACGAAGGAATAGCATAATAAGTCCTTGAGAAGGAATGAAGGATAAATAACAAATGACCAATGACAAATCCCTACAAGAATTTTTGGAAGCTTGCCAAACTCTGGGCACTTTACGCATAATTGTGACGAGCAGTGCTGCTGTGTTAGAAGCACGCGGCAAGCTAGAAAAGCTGTTTTATGCGGAATTGCCCAAGGGTCAGTATGCGAATATGCATACCGAAGGCTTTGAGTTTCACTTAAATATGGACAAAATTACTCGAGTGAAATTTGAAACAGGTGAGTCGAAGCGCGGTAACTTTACGACTTATGCAATCCGCTTTTTCGCTGAGCATGAAGAACCCGCTTTGAGTTTATTTCTTCAATGGGGTAAGCCAGGTGAATACGAGCCAGGCCAAGTAGAAGCTTGGCAAGCTTTACAAGAACAGTATGGAGAAGTTTGGCAACCTGTTGCAACTAAGGTATAAATTGATATATCCACGGCTTGAAGCTGTGGGTATGTCACTTTATTTCGGTAAACTCAAATACATCATGCGTTCCCCCTCTAAGTACGGATTCAGTGTGCTTGCCTTGGAAACGCTTGTGAAAAATAGATTCTAGCGCTCCCCAAACAACACCGAGAGTGTAAGTACATTGACGTTGAGAACCCAGAGGTTCACCTGCAGAACAAAAAGTTTCTGAAGTGTAAACTTTAATAGTTTCGCCGTCTTGCACAATCTTTTCAATGAGACACAGGCGAGTGCCATCGGTACCTATGGCATGGCCCACTTTGTAGCAAATATCCTCTAAAGACAACTTGCTACCATTTAAACCTAATTCTTGCGCCACATTTTTACCCCGTAGACGACCTGCTGAAGTCAAGGCGATCGCAGTTGCCCTTTCACCTAAAACATCTTCCATCCCCACAATTGCTGCCTTAAAACAGACAATACTACTGAAGTCTCCTAGTTTTGGACGTAGCATAAAATAATGTTCCCATATAAAAATTTCTAGGTGGTGTAATAGCAATTCTTCAATTAGTCGGAGTTTAAATCCCCAACTAATTGCGTACTGACGAATGTATTCTGACCTAGTGAATTGATCTTTTAGGCTAATAAAGGAGCAATTCTGCTGACAACTCGTTTGATTTCTAGGAACAATATGCCTTGCTTAACAGCAGCACTGGCTAACACTAATAACACTGCTTCTGTTCCACAGGCAACTAACACGCCATAGCCTTTCTCACCTTCTACAACAATACGATCAACAATACCGCGAGCTAGTTCGCGTCCAATACGTTCGCCCAAAGAAAGCATGGATGCAGACATGGCAGCCGTACGTTCTTCATCCATTCCTACAGGAAGTACAGAAGCTAGGGCTAAACCATCAGGACTGGCTAGGATGGCTCCTTGAACTTCAGCACTACCAGAGACAAAGTTTTGCAGCTCATCTTGTAATATGGAAACGTTAATCATGAATCTTTCCTCCAAAGTTTTAGATAGAGTTGTTTCAGTATTTCCTACTGTTGTTAGTAACTGTACGGATTCTGTTGCTGGAGACTCTGATTTCTTTACAGACTCAACGGGTGTAGTCTGTAATACTTTTGTAATTAGCTTCAGGAAATTCTCCAGAGGATGCATAAGGGCTTTGATGACTTACTGTAATTTGGTAGTTTTTATTTTGTTTTCAATAAGATCCTGATTTTTGCGTCGTCTTCACCCACAGGTTCTCCCTTAGACCCTGATATACCGATTACCCTTTACTCTTGTGTTAATTGGAAGAGTTTTTGTAGTAGGAATTTTTGCAGTAGATAGAAACTTCTTCAACGAGTGCAATCACCGCTTTGACAACAGAAGCGCGCTCAGTAGCATTGACTGTAATGATTCGCGGTTGAGATACTTGATCTGCTATACCCAATGCCAGCGCAATATCTTCAGCTTCCCAAGCTCCTGGACAGTCAGTATGAGTTAGCCCTATCAAATAGGGAATTTGCACTCTTTGATTGATAAAGTTGAGAATTCGCCGACCATAGCGCAAATGCTCTGGACGGTGTGCATCTACAAGCAATATGTACACATGGGCTTTTGCTATCAAAATTTCCCACATAAACTCAAACCGACTCTGTCCTGGTGTGCCATAAAGGTGAAGTGATTGATCTGGTGCGATGTTAAGTCGCCCAAAGTCTAATGCTACGGTGGTTGTTGCTTTTATTTGCGCTAATTCATCGGTTGTTGCTTTGTCGGTATCGACCACGTCTATTTCGCTAATCGTGCGAATAAAGCTTGTTTTCCCTGCTCCTACGCCTCCTGTAACTACTATGCGTAGGACTTCCATCTAAGCCCCCACCATGTGATTTAAATCCAGCTTACTAGAGCAGACTGGCTTATTCGTGAGGCATCTATCGATCAAAGTAGTTGCTAAATTTAACCCCGTAAGTGCGGATGAATTCCTTAAATACATCAGCTTTTGTCCTTTTATGTAGCAATTGCATCCGGTAATCCGCACCCTGAAAGATAATTATTGATCCTATGTGATTCTACCTTAGATTCCGTTCTTGGAGTATCAGATTCAAAGATTTGAGAATAGATGAGCTGCCTCGCCATGTAGATGCATGAAGAACAATGTGCTGTTTTAAGCCTTACTCTTTAAAAACCCAACTAGATTTTGCAAAAACGAAGTACTGATCTTGCTGGTTTCAAGTTCTCGAGATTTTTGGAGTTGAAAACTAGAGGAATTTACTAAGGCCCAATCGATTAGACAATGATCATATGGATGAATTGTAGATGTCTCTATCGGAACTTCTACTTCTTCTACCAAACCAACAAGTATTAACCGCAGCGCTGCTTGCTGCACTAAAGCTACTGGTTGATTAAGTTGAGAGGCGATCTTCTTGAGCGAAACTTGACCACCAGAAAACTCCACACTTGCCACTCTAATGGATGCAGGTGAAGCTCGGGTTTTTTTTGAGCCACATTTTGTATGGCGGAATTGGCGTTTGGAAGAACATCAGCTAGTATGTCCCAATTTTTTAAAACTCTCAAAGCCATCAGAGCAACTTCCATTGCCCTTAAGCTGAGTCCTGTCATCTCACTCCAAGGCAAGATCGCCTTACTATCAAGTTTAAATACACCCTTTTGGATTTCGAAGAGCTCTCGAATTTGCTGAAGTTGATTGGCGAATAACAGGTTTAGTTGCTCAGCATTGAGAATCCCTTGATTTTTCAAATGTAATCCGACAGGTGTGACAGTGGTTTCAGTACAAAGTTGTTTGATGACTTGTGGCTGCACCCAACCCCGTCGACTTATTTTGTCAATTAAAGCTTGACCGTTGAGCCGATTGCTGGCGGCGACGACACGTCCGTGTCTAATCCAAATGTAAAAATATTGGGATTTAGATTTTGGAGTATGCAGATCTGGTAGAGTGCAAACAGTTAAACAACCAGACTTGCGTCCTTGGTCAATGAGTTGGAATAATTCAGCTAAGGAAAAGTGTGTAAAAGAACTAGATAAACTCATTATTGTAAGGCTTACATAATAATTGGTTAGAAGAATTTGGCATCTATATTTCTTTTGTCTGCAAGTTTTACACTCATAGCAAAAAAGACTGCTTATACTTTGGCTGTATCATTCTTTAATACAGAATAGATACATGCTTGATGCTTTAGAATAAGTAATTGTACTTTTTAAATAACTTTTATACTCTTACATTTTTCAGTTTTTACGTTAAAACACTTATCTTTCAAAAATATAACGTAAAATAAAATACATTTGTTCTGTCATGTTTATAAGTGACATTATTTCTTAGTATCAGAGCTTGCCTAAAATACAAACTTTCCCAACTGGGTAAATGAATGTGGAAGTGATGTTTTGGTTGAGTTTAGTTATGTCAATATTACTTTTCATCAAAAATATGTAATGTAACTTCCTATTCTAGAGATTACAAATCACATTCAAATAAACTTTTGTAACAACATCACTGAATTCTTCATGATGAAAGTAATTTTGAGTCTTTGCTTAATTGTTTTATTTCTTTTACCAACTGGCGAAGCCACAGCAGGAGAATTAGCCGAGAGGTTGATGAATTTTCCTCATTGGGAAAAAATGACTTCAGCAAAATCGGCTACAGGGGATTTAGTATACCCTGACTGGATGGCTGGTTCTTGGCAAGTTAAAAGTACTCTTGTGGATTTAGTTGCGCCTCTAGCTCCTCAGATTGTTACACCTGGATTTGAGGATAATCGCCGGTATCTTAATCAGCCTATCAGTTTCGCAGTCAGATTTGTTCCAGAGCAAAAGCCCTTATCTCAGCTAAAAGTGATTCCCAGTGCAAATAGTGAATCTAGTGAATCAGCAGTTTCGATAGTTGCTGATCGGGCATTCAATAGCTTGAATCTGGCACAGGCTTATTTAGGCGATCGCGCTGTATTATCTGTCAAAGTAGATCCCAATTCTCCCAACCGTCAGATTACGCTGCTGCGTGGCAATCGTCAGCTAGTGTCCATCGTGTCTGCACGAGCGACAGAAACTACATCTGATGACCAGTTCATCACAACAGAAGTTTTTCAGCAATTGTTTAAAGGCGGTTCTCGTCCTTATTTCAATACTGTAGAATCGACTACCGCTTACCGCCAACTACTCACATCCAATCCTGCTATTGAGGCAGATCAAGTGACTGCTATCTATCTATCACCGCAAGATCCAAATTACTTTACAGCTGGTTCTCGTCCCGTTGCACTTTATCGCTACCGCTTAGAATTTTTTCCCAAGTAGCCGGGTTGTTTATTATCTATATTTTGTAGTAGCTTTTGCTGGTTCGACTACTCCTCAAGAATGATATTTTCACTCAAACTATTGACTGACTTGTAGTATTTATGTAGCATAAAATTTTGAGCTATACGCTCACACTCTAAACAGTGTGCATCATGGCGAAATTCAAAGATGTTATCTCTTTCTTCCGTCCTTACTGGAGAGTGAGTCTTTTCAGTATCACGGCAGCTAGTATTTATGAGATCGTTGATTTAATTGTGCCCTATGCCATCGGGCAGATTTTGAATATTTTATCCGGTCAACCTTTGGACAAACCCTTACAAGGGGCGATCTCAACTTTAGCAGACACTATCAATTACCCAGTAAACAAAGCTCTATCCTTATATGTATTACTGGGTTTAATTTTTGTCGTTACCGTATTAAGAGCACCAACTCAGCCTTGGCTAACCAGTTGGTTCCACTGGGACATCGCATTGAGAGCACGTCGAGATCAAAGCAAAAAGGCAATAGAAAAAATTCTGACCTTACCATTAGAATTTTACGAGGAAAATAATCCTGGGCGTATTGCAGGAAGAATAGCTCGAGGTCTTGCCAACCACACTTGGACTTATCCCGAAATCGCCGGACAGCTGCTTCCCAAGTTCTTTCGGGTTGTAGGGATTTTTGTATTTATCTGGTTTGTGGAGTGGCAGATTGCAATTCTGTATCTGATTTCATTCGTAGTGATCCTCGCCTTCACCTTGAAGAATTTGCAGGGGCTGATCTGGCACGATAACCGCTTAGATAAGTATGCAGAAGATACAGAAAGTCGTAATTCCGAAATTATCAGTAACATCAAAACAGTCAAAGCATTTGCCACGGAAGCTAGAGAACTGAACCGACAAACACAACGTTTAACTCGTGAGTTTACTGTAGTTGACTATCGTGTTCACAAAGGGTACGTGACACTAGGTACTTGGCGAAAGTCTCTCATTGAGTTGTGCGTTTTTATAATATTGGGTCTGACCGTAGCTGCAACCTTAGGTGGCAAAATCTCTCTGGGTCATTTTGTTATGACATTGACTTTGTCCAGCATGGCTTATGCTGAGTTGGAGCCTATCAGTCTCCTAGCAGAGGTTTTTGCCCGTCGATATCCCTCAATGTCACGGTTTCATGAGTTTCTACAACAGCCATCTGGAGTTGACTCCGTAGGTCTTTTAGACGTGCAACAACAGCAAGAATCACCATTACGATTTACCGGCAAAGTTGAGTTTTCTCATGTGAGTTTTGCCTATGAAGCCAATCGCCGAGTTTTGCATGATATCAATTTATTGATATCACCATATGAAACAGTCGCATTGGTAGGACGCTCCGGTTCTGGTAAATCTACTTTAGTAAAGTTACTGCTGCGGTACTTTGAACCTCAATCAGGCCAAATTCTGATTGATGGTCAAGATCTTCGCACCTTAAATGTGGGTGAATATCGACGAAGATTAGCCATTGTTCACCAAGAGGTAGATGTTTTCAACGGAACTCTACTAGATAACATCAAATATGGCAGACCGAGTGCCAGTATTGAACAAGTTGAGGAAGCTAGTAAAATAGCCAGGCTAGACGAAGTTGTAGAACTCTTACCCCAAGGTTACTATACGGTAGTAGGTGAAAAGGGTGTCCGATTATCTGGTGGACAGAGACAACGCTTGGGAATTGCCAGAGCATTGCTGGTTGAGCCAGACGTGCTGATTTTTGATGAAGCCACTTCCAGCTTAGATTACGAGTCGGAGCGTTCCATTCAACTTGCTATGCGATCGCTGCAAGGAACCCGCACAACAATTATTATTGCCCATCGTCTAAGTACAGTCCGTGAGGCAGATAAGATTGTGGTTTTGGATCGAGGCAGGATTGTAGAAGTAGGTAGTCATGACGAGCTGTTGCATCACGATGGAATTTATCGTCGTTTACACTCACTTCAAGAAACAGGTGAACTCCTCAGTTAAAAAGTAATCCAGACAGAGTTTTTTGAGTGTCATTCCCTGGGGACAACCCCAGGTTTTCTCTACTCTCGATGTTTCTGAAAAAAGCCTTGCATTTTAAAAAATTTGTGATAATATTGGTAAATGTGGGCAGTACGGGTCGGTGTCCGAGTGGTTAATGGAGGCGGACTGTAAATCCGCTGGCTTGCGCCTACGCTAGTTCGAATCTAGCCCGGCCCACCTTCAAGAGTCATGAGTGATGAGTTAGAAATTAATATTCCTAACTCTCAACTCCTAACTCAAGTTTAGGTTTTGCCCGTGTGGCTCAGTGGTAGAGCACACCCTTGGTAAGGGTGAGGTCACGAGTTCAATCCTCGTCACGGGCTTAGAAATATAGTAATATTACCAGCAGTATCTCACATAGCGTACAGTCATGCCATTATATCTGGTTGTAGGAATAGGCAGAGTGTGAGAGCTATTAATAGCTGAGTAGACAATTACATACGGTTGCTAATGCGCTTGCACTAGTCAAGCTTTAGAAAGAAAGTATGTAGTCAATTGTCTGTGTAGTGCAACTGTAAAAGTGAATTTTCAATCAAGACTAATTGTAAATATATATACCTGACAGCCAATATTCAATACTTAGCTGAAAGTAAGTTAAAAAGTTAACTCTTATTAAAAAAGATTATATGAGTAGTCTAAATATTTGGCAGTAATTCTTAAGCATAAGCTCAGGATGGAAGAGGGTTTAGTCCAGTTTTATCGTTTTCACCAAGCTATATATAAAGCTATTTATATATAGCAATCTTAAATCATTCGTGAAAAATGAGCATCCTGGTTTCTCCAAAAAATCGAGATTCTGAGACTTTTGATTGTTAAAACTCATCTAAAATTGCTGTTTATAAACTTGAATTTTTGTTTACGTTTTAAACTCTTTTTAGTCACATGCATAAATCAATGCAATATGATAACAATAAAGCGATCGCATCAAGATTAACATGTCTATAAACCTCCTCTAAACTCTTATATACATTAACTTCAGACAGTAGTTCTTCAATACCATATGTACTCATAAAGAATTACATAACTTTCAAATAGTCTTGACCTCCTGCAGAAATACTGATGTGTAAGAATATTATTAAAGCTCTTACACATACACACACATAAATGAAACTCATACAAGATCTTTTCATTAACATCTTCTACAGCACCTACTACGAAGAACAGCGCGTAATCGACAGAGAAACAGAAAAGCCAATTGCCAAAACTGTCAACTTGTATCGGATAAATCGCCTGACTGGACAGATACATTATGTGAGAAGTTGGAGTGAATACAACCTCACAAACCAGCCTCATCAAAATTTACTTGCAGCTGATGAGTCTGATGATAAATTGATCATCTCTGCTACTCTTGAAGAAATGTAAAAATCAGTACTTTAATAGAGAAACTGTGCATTGGTTATAAAAAATACTATAAGTCCATTGATTTACAGTACTTTATGTGGTACTATCACTCGTAAATTTCTGTAGATACAATAATGCTTCTCGCATGCTCAAAGCAGCTTATAAACACTATTTAACAAAGTACAAAATCTCAGAATAGAAGAAGTGTCCGAGCTCCTTCGCTTACTATAGTTGCTTATTCTTAATATATGCACATTTATCTATCGATTTATAGTACTTTTATGTTAAATGACTTAATTTGTTAGTACCATGATGCAGAACTGTAAATTTCTAAAACAATAATTATGACTCTTAGTACTGACACTTTGACAAAAAAGACTGATCTTTTGCATGAGCGTTATGGCACTGCATTTGACTTTGAGCTAAATGCAGCTTGGAATAGTAGCTTAACCACGCTATTGTCCCATCGCTCAGTTCGTGCTTATCTATCTCAACCACTTCCCAGTGGGACACTAGAAACTTTGATTGCATCAGCTCAATCTGCTGCGACTTCTTCTAATCTCCAGACTTGGAGTGTCATTGCAGTTGAAGATCAAAAGCGAAAGGAAAGATTGTCACAACTAGCGAATGGCCAAGCACATATACAGCAGTGCCCTCTGTTCCTCGTTTGGCTGGCAGATCTAGCTCGACTTAGGTATTTAACTGAACAGCGGGGTCTACCTCATGAAGGTCTAAACTACTTAGAAATGTTTCTTATGGCAGCAATTGACGCCAGCCTTGCGGCTCAGAATGCGGTGATTGCAGCTGAATCTCTAGGATTGGGAACCGTCTATATTGGTGCCATGCGAAATCGTCCTGAAGAGGTTGCAGCTGAGTTGGGCTTACCAAAGCATGTATTTGCCGTCTTTGGGCTATGCGTTGGCTACCCAAATTTAGAGAAAAAGGCAGCAATCAAACCACGCTTGCCCCAAGAAGCAGTGTTGCACCGAGAGACATATAATCTCGAGACACAAGCTACTGCCATCAACCATTACGACGAAATTATGGCAGCTTTCTATGCTCAACAGCAGATGAATGTAGATGGGAATTGGTCACAGCATTCTAGCGATCGCATTGCCAGTGCTCAAGCTCTTCGCAATCGTGCCCAACTGCGTGAAATACTTAACAGGCTTGGTTTCGAGTTACGTTAACTACTATTCTTTACATTTCCAATCTAAATTATCCTACTTCTATGAAATATAACCAACTTGGTGAAAGTGCTCTGCATGTTTCTGAAATTTGCTTGGGCACCATGACTTTTGGACAACAGAACACAATCACACAAGCCCATCAACAACTTGACTACGCTATTGCCCAAGGAGTTAATTTCATTGATGCAGCTGAGATGTATCCTGTTCCGGTACAAGAATCGACGCAGGGATTAACCGAAACTTACATTGGCGAATGGCTAGTCAGACAACAACGAGACAAACTGATTATTGCCACTAAAATTGCAGGACCAGGGCGAGGCTTTCGTTGGTTACGAGATGGCAAACAAGCAATTGATCGCAAAAATATTGAGCAAGCTGTGGATGCCAGCCTCAAACGTTTACAAACTGACTATATTGACTTGTACCAAATTCATTGGCCTGATCGTTACGTCCCTCGGTTTGGAGAAACAGAGTATGATCCCAACAAAGAGCGAGAAACAGTGCCAATTGTAGAACAACTAACAGTCTTTGCCGATTTGATCAAGGCAGGTAAGATCCGTTACTTAGGTTTGAGCAATGAAACTCCTTGGGGTGTCTCTGAGTTTAGCCATATTGCTCAGCAACATGGATTGCCCAAGGTAGTGTCGATTCAAAATGCTTATAACTTAATCAACCGTGTGTTTGATTCTGCTCTAGCAGAAACTTCTCGGCGAGAAAATGTTGGTCTGTTGGCTTATAGTCCTCTTGGGTTTGGTCTACTATCCGGAAAGTATCTCAATGGTATCCCCGAGGGAACACGCTTAAAACTATTTCAAGGATTTGGTGGTCGCTATCGCAAGCCCAATGTTGAACAAGCTGTGGCTGCTTATGTCGAAATTGCCCGTGCCCACAACCTCAAGCCTTCTGCTGTAGCGCTTGCCTTTGTTCGTAGCCGTTGGTTTGTCACCAGCACAATCATTGGTGCAACTACCCTGGAACAACTACAAGAAAACCTCGAAAGTGTGAACGTCATTCTCGATTCAGCTATCTTGGCAGAAATTGATGCAGTCCACGCTCGTTATCCTAGTCCCGCGCCTTAAGAAGAGTTAGGAGTGGGGTGTGGGGTGTGGGGTGTGGGGTG
>JAJPJF010000417.1 GCA_021324415.1 Nostocales cyanobacterium Centralia_MAG_434 | reverse complement strand
GGGGACAAGGGAAGGGGGAGGGTTGGGAGTGTGTCACACTCTCCTTACTGTCCTTTTTCGAAAGCTACACAAAGTATCTGTAGGCAAAAAATAGAGAATTGGCAGGATGAAAGAAGAATCCCACGGATTTGAATTGTGGGAGTGTCAAGGGCTTAAGGATGGAAAAGATCATCTTCAGGGAGAACAAAGTCTTTTTACCTGAAACAGCAAGAAGGCTCACACTAGTCTTCTGGACGTAAAAAATCTATGAAAACCGAGGCAATCCCCAATGAATTGGGAAGCCTACACTCCCCTGACGGGTGAGTGTAGGTAGTTCACTTTTCAACCCACAGCAAGAAGTAACAGATTTATAAAATTTAATAAATTGTAATCAATAAAAAAAATGATAAAAACTCATGATATCATCCTGGCAAACTCCACTCCCTTTGGAGGAGCAAAAAAAGTGCCGCGTCGTTATCTATTTGTATAATGACCAATGGATTCCAATTATATTTTCTCCTCTAGCAGAAGCAATAACGATCCATCGATATTTACTACAGCATGGCAAAGAAATTTTCGTTTTTTTGCCTCATTTAAATCCTCGTGAATACTCGATATCAGCAAACAATAGTTCACGTCAGAGTCTCAAAGGCAAAGAATCGCTTTCAAAAAACAATGTACCGAAAACACCCAAGCGCACAATGCAAAAGAGCATGAGCGTAAGACATAAACATAATTAGCGTCTATCTTGTTGTAGAGACAATTCAGTGTAAGTGGTACGTACAATGATAATGGAATACACAGACTACATTCTTTACGGTGCTAGCAGACTCTAGCACTAAAGAATGTATTAGTAATTATCATGTTAAAACAGCTTTTGCAGCATAACTCTTTACTTAAAGTACTGACAAATGTAACAAGAGTTTTGGGTGTCAGTTCTTTAATTGCTTCTTTAATCGTTTCCCCAGCTTATTCGCAAAGTAATCATACTTACAGAAAACTCTATCGAATTCATAGAGTTCCTCGAACCCAAATTAGAATTAGACCTCGTTATAGACAGCTCTACCCAGGAAATGGACCGATAGATAATATTAGCGGAGTAACCTCATATCCCTATGGTTCGCAGTTGTACTCTAATGGAACTGTTCAAACCTCAAATGGTCGGGTAGTTCCCCCATCGGCAACTGTAAACCATGGTGATGGTACCACTAGTTACTACTATTCCAATGGTTCACGTATTGATACTTATAACAATAGTATACCTCCCACTGGGATATATATGAGATGAGTCGTTGGGTATGGGGTATGGGGCACAGGAAGAAAAACCTTAACCTAGGTTCTTAGAGCGTCCCTTAACACATCACGGTGCATTAGTGCGCGATCTACCAGAGACTGGATGGTTTCTGGTGATAGGGGATCGCCATTAGCGTAATACTCAAGCCACGTCTTACCAATCAAGTTGGAGTTTTCTGGTAAGGTTGACAAGTCCCACCCAGGCATATCTAAGTCTTCCATCAGCCGATTGATCTTGGGATCATAACTGAGAGCAAAACAACGACAGCCTTCAGATGCTGCCATAATTAAGCTGTGTAGACGCATACCAATCGCCATTTCCACACCGCGAAACACTCCTTTTAAAAGTTGTGGTTCTTCCAGAAACATAATCTGGCTAACATCCTTAAGCTGTGCATGAATACCTTGGGCTATATCTAAATCTTGATGCTGAAATGGTAATAGCAGTATGAAAGTCTGGGTGGCTTTTTGAAAGTCAATCAATGCTCGTGTCAAGTTTGCTAGTCGTGCTTCCGTTAATTGAGGATGAGAACGCAATGTCAATGCAACTCTTGGTGCAGGTAAATCCCAAAGTCCAGGTACTGGTTTAGCTTCTAATGCCCAAACAGGGTCAGGTGCGAGAAGACAAGGAATTTGCCAATCAGCAAGCATTGCAGCAGATGCGCGATCGCGAACACTGACTTTAGTACAATGACCAAAGGTTTGACTTGCTAACCAGCGAGTTACAGGACGTTTCACAGGACCAATTCCCTGTGCCCACGCTATAGTTTTTAGCCCCATTTTTTGGGCTAATGTCATCATTCCCCCATAGTAAAATGGGTTAAGAGCACTTGTAGCATCTTGGATTAAGCTCCCACCGCCCCAAATTAAGGCATCACAGGAGCGCAAAGCTTGTAGTATTGATAAGATAGACATCCGCTCGTGAGCTTCCACGCCATAGAACTCACTGGTTTGTTGAGGATTCCCAGAGAGGACAACTGGCTTAACATGAGGTGGTAGCATTTGTAAAAGCGTTGCCAACAAAGCTTCATCGCCACCATTTCCTTTACCATAGTATCCAGACAATAACGCCCGCATTTGATTTATCTTTGATTTTGGATTTCATTTTGGACTATTATGCATGCTCTTTCAATTCCCACCTGGTTCATTCATGTATCTAGCGTTGTTGAGTGGATTGCTGCCATTTGGTTAATTTGGAATTACGGCGAAGTTACAGGTAGCCGTGCTTGGTGGGGATTGTCTTGCGCCATGTTACCAGCCCTAGTTAGTGCTATGTGTGCCTGTACCTGGCACTATTTCGACAATGCGGAATCTCTACAATGGCTGGTCACACTACAAGCTACTATGACCTTAGTAGGTAATTGTACACTTTTGATAGCAGCAGTATGGATCTGGCGCACAACTAACTCCCAAAAAATTGTAGAGTCAGACCCCACAGACACTATCGTCTCAAAGCAATAATTTCCCTTCATTCCTCTTCATTCCTCATTCCTAACTCCTCTGTTCTCCCCAAAATGCCATGATTTCAAAAGAAACCCTCTTTGCTCTTTCCCTATTCCCATACTTGGGTTTCTTGTGGTTTATTAGTCGCAGTCAACAAATGCCGCGTTTAGCACTATACGGATTTTATGGCACTCTAGTCTTTGTTGCCGTTACTATCCCCGCAGGGATTTATGCCCAAGTCCATTATGGTGAATCACTAGCAAATGTTGACTGGCTACACGGTAGCGCCGAAGCCTTTCTAACACTTTCCAATATCTTGATTGTTCTCGGTTTTAGGCAAGCTCTTGTTAAAGGGAGTGGGAAATAGGGCATGGGGTATAAAAGACAAGGGGGACAAGGGGGACAAGGAGGACAAGGAGGACAAGGAGGACAATGTTGATAACTAACTCCCCACACCCCACACCCCACACCCCACACCCCACACCCCACACCCCACACCCCACACCCCACTCCTAACTAAATTCAAGGATTACTATGGACGTCATTCCAGCAATTGATTTACTTGAAGGTCGTTGTGTGCGACTTTATCAGGGAGACTATTCACTTTCGCAAGTTTTTAACGACAACCCAGTTGAGGTTGCTCAACAGTGGGTTGAACAAGGAGCCACTAGACTGCATGTGGTCGATTTGGATGGAGCAAAAACAGGTCAATTAGTTAATCAAGCCGCAATTGAGGCGATCGCTCAAGCTGTGTCAGTGCCAATTCAAGTAGGTGGCGGGTTGCGTACACAAGCGAGTGTACAACAAGTATTGAATTTAGGCGTGCAACGAGCAATTCTAGGAACTACCGCTGTAGAACAACCTCAGCTAGTACAACAGCTTTGCCAAGAATTTCCTGGGCGGATTGTGATTGGAATTGATGCTCGTAACGGACTGGTTGCAACTCATGGTTGGATAGAAACCTCAAAAGTTTTGGCAACGCAACTAGCTGTACAAATGCAGAAATTGGGTGCAGCCGCTATCATATACACTGATATCCACCGTGATGGTACTCTTTCTGGGCCAAATATAGAAGCTTTGCGCTCACTGGCACAGACAGTTTCAATTCCTGTGATTGCCTCTGGCGGTGTAAGTTCGATTACAGACTTATTGAGTTTGCTAGCATTAGAACCACAAGGTGTCACTGGTGTCATTGTGGGTCGTGCTTTATATACGGGTGATATCTCTCTTAGGGAAGCTTTGCGGGCGATCGGTCCAGGACGGATTCAGGATGTTCCACCCAATATAGATTTTTCTACGTTTGCTTAATCACTACGACTGGAAGCTAGGTTTCTTCTTACGGATTCATTTTATTTTCCGGATTCGCTATTTATGACTGTGTATCTCCATTTGTACAGAGTTCTAAAACATCCGGTATTTTTCTATGAAAAGTCAACAAACCCTTCCTGCCAAAAGCAAAACTGGCAATACTGAGAACCGCGAGCAGGCTCCTCCTGACAACGGCAGACCCGACAATACTGAGGCGGGACTGAAGGAAGTTTCATAAGAAAAAATGAGATTTTTTCTCATCTTTCATGAGTTGCAAGTGCAAAAAGTTAATGCAAAAGCAAAAGTTAATAAGCGTATAGCCTAATTTTCTACGTAGAAGTAAAACGTCTATCTATGGGCTTAATTTTTATAAATTTCCAATTTTAATTGCAACTTTTAATCAAAAGCATTGGGTTTTCTCCTAATAGAGACGTAATTATAAAATCGTCTCTATTTTCATTTTATGGAGTAAAGTTCTCGAGGAGAAAAAGACGTAGCTTAATTTATGGAAGGGGTTTGAGTAAATAAAAATGAGCTTTTAACAGGATTATGGCACCTTAAAATATGTCTTGATTCAAAATGTTAAATATTTATGTAAATTCAACGCTATTGAGAATTAATATCGCTTCAAATGAAAAACTCTAGTCAACTTTAGAGTCTGCTATGGCAGCTATGAATTCATCTAGCAGACTTAACACAGCTTCACCAAGCCAATCCATTTGATTTGACAATCAGGCCGACTAAGGAGGACAAGGAAAATAAAGAGGAAAATTTGTATCAAGAATTGTGTGAAATGGTATAACTTGCATTCTCGTTGGGTAAAACGATGATGCTATTGTGTTATTTAAAGACTTCTTGTAAATACTGAGGGTAATTTTTGCTGTTCTAGGACAAAAAGCAAAGCTGCTGAAAACAATTGCTAGCTTGGTGTTTGATTGGTTTATAATGAAGGTAGCTTGTCATTTATATTACAATTTGCTAAAGCAATTGACAGCTAGAAAGTGTAAATGCGCTAATAAAAATAGATAATTGTTATTGATACAACTACTGCAGCCACAAAGAATATTGTGATACCAATGTATACCAGTGAATCGACCAAATACCCTTCCACAGCGGAAATCGGACAAAAAAGCCGCATATTAGTGGTAGAAGACGAGGAGATCATTCGGGAAATGATAGTTTTAGCATTGGAAGAAGAAGGTTATGGAGTAGTAACTGCATCTGATGGGCGTTCGGCTGTAGAATATCTCAAAAACTTTGAACCAGCATCAGGAGAACTTCTGTTTGACTTAGTGATTCTTGACTTGATGCTGCCTCAGATTAATGGACTGGATATTTGCCGCTTATTGCGTTATCAAGGAAATCCTGTACCGATTTTGATGTTAAGCGCCAAAGGAAGTGAAACTGATCGCGTTTTAGGATTAGAGGTAGGAGCAGATGATTATCTGACCAAACCTTTTAGCATGCGAGAGTTGGTGGCTCGGTGTCGTGCTTTACTTCGTCGCCAGCGCTTAAGCAGTTTGCCTCATCTGCCAATACTACAGTATAAGGACGTCACGTTATATCCTCAAGAATGTCGTGTCTTGGTTCGGGGTCAAGAGGTGAGTTTATCACCCAAAGAGTTTCGTTTACTGGAACTTTTCATGAGCTATGCTCGGCGAGTATGGTCGCGGGAGCAATTACTGGATCAAGTTTGGGGACCTGATTTTATCGGAGATAGTAAGACTGTAGACGTTCATATTCGCTGGTTACGGGAAAAGCTAGAGCAAGATCCCAGCCATCCTGAATATATTATTACAGTACGTGGCTTTGGCTATCGGTTTGGATAGTTGTTAGTTTTTAGTTGAACTCTTTCAACTAACAAATTGTCATGCTATTATTAGGGTTCTTGCTAGGGTTAGCAGTAGGCATTGGTTTTTGGGTATGGCAACAAGTTCAACTGAAACTTTATTTGGGACAGTTACTGAAACCACTCACTCCGCGTTCTGCAAAATTGATACTGTTGCAACCACAGTTAAGTCGCAATCTTGCATTAGTTAAGCAGCAACAGCAAAATTTACAGCAGCGCCTGCAAACGTACGAAAATTTATTGCAGTTTGCACCATTTGGATATTTGCAGGTTGATGAAGAAAATCAACTTTTATGGTGCAATGAACAAGCAAAAGAGATTTTGTATCTGCAAAGGTGGCAACCAGGACAAGTACGCCTATTGTTAGAGTTAGTACGATCTTATGAGCTTGACCAAATCATTGAGCAAACTCGTGACTTGCAGCGGTTACAAGTAAGGGAATGGGTATTTCATCCTGCTTTTGAAAGTGCAGCAGCAGTGATAGAGTCTAAGTCTTTGGTGTTGCGAGCAACCAGCTTGCCTTTAGCTAAAGGACAAGTAGGAGTATTTTTAGAAAATCTCCAGCCTTTGTTAGACATGACCCAAGCACGAGATCGTGCTCTTAGCGATCTTGCTCATGAATTGCGAACCCCATTAACTTCGATTCGTCTGGTTGTAGAAACGCTGCAAGACCGCATAGAAGCACCCTTAGATCGTTGGATTAATCGTCTCCTCCAAGAAGTTGATAGGCTCATTTGCTTAGTGCAAAGCTGGCTGGATCTCACCCAATTAGAAACTAACCCAAGTATTCAACTCAATCGCCAATCGTTGGAGGTGCGATCGCTCATTGCCTCTGTATGGGAAACTCTAGAACCTTTAGCACAGCGTCAACAGGTGCAGCTGACCTATTCTGGTCCAGATCATCTGTGGATTTATGCAGACAAATCCCGGATTTATCAAGTTTTTCTAAATTTACTGGACAACAGTATTAAATTCAGTCCGCCTTCGACAACCATTCTCGTCGAGGCAAAAGCTATTGAGGGAAATAATAAGCAGGACTCAGCGATAGAAATTAATATCATAGATTCAGGCGTTGGCTTTTGTGAAGTTGATTTGCCTTACGTATTTGAACGATTTTACCGTGGTGATAAGGCACGATCCCACTCTTCAGTGTTAGATAATAGCTCTGCGACGACTACTGTTGGTAGTGGTTTGGGTTTGGCGATCGTCCGGCAAATCATTCTCGCTCATGGTGGTTCTATTCAAGCAATGAACCATCCTAAAACAGGTGGTGCATGGCTAAAAATAGAATTCCCAGAAGTCGTGGCAAATTCTTAGAGCCAAGACTATAGTTAAAAAAATATATTCATGTTTGAGATGACAAGCGTGAAAGCCATTATTTATACCCCCAATCCTGACAGACCCGAACTAGCACGCCAGATTAGGCGTGTAGAAAGTGATGTGTTGCGCATGGGCGCTTTGGTGGAAAAATCATTTCGCCTAAGTCACCAAGCTTTGTTTGACCGCAATTTAACAGCCGCTAAGGAATTGCCTTTACTAGATAAGCAAATTGATCGCTTTTATAAAAAAATAGAATCAGATTGTACGGTAATTATGGCGCTGCAATCAATGACATCTAAAGATTTACGTTGTTTAAGCGCCTTCATGCAGTTAGTGCGAGATTTAGAACGCATTGGCGATTATGCCAAGGATATCGCCGAAATTGCAATCAAAATCTTTCCTTACCCACCTCATCCCTCGTTACCAGATGTTGCGCACATGTCTCACCATGCGCAGGCAATGTTAGCAGCCAGCTTAGTCGCTTTGGCAGACTTGGATGAAGTTGGAGGGCGAAGTATAAAGCGACTCGACGATACCGTAGACCGTGCTTATGAAAAGCTTTACCAAACTTTAGCTCATCAACGAGATGTCCAAGGTGTCATCGAACCAATCTTGCTGTTAGTACTCGTGATTCGTTGTTTAGAACGGATGGCTGATCATGCAACTAATATTGGTCAACGAGTGGCATACATTGTTACTGGTCAGCGTTAACCAGGAACAAACTACCTCTGATTTAGTCTCTGGCTTCTAGTAGCAAATCTCATCAAGTCATCATGTCTCCAAAGCGCAATCGGAATTTTCAAGAGCCCAACCATGAAAATCTGTGGATTGAAGGTCTTAAGACTATTGGGCTAAGTATATTTCTAGCATTTGGAATTCGCACCTTTGCTGCAGGAGCCTATTTTATTCCCTCAGGTTCGATGGAACCAACTCTAGAGATTAACGATCGCTTGATGGTAGACAAAGTCAGCTATCACTTTCAAAACCCTCAGCGAGGAGACATAGTTGTCTTTTGGCCACCTGATCAGACCATTGCTGCATGTGGGTTACCACGCAAATCCGAAGATCCCTGGATTAAGCGAGTGATTGGTCTGCCAGGGGAGAAAGTTGAGGTCAAGGGAGGACGAGTTTACATTAATGATCGCCCCTTGCAAGAGAATTATATTGCAGGTAAACCTCAGTATTTATGGGGTCCAGAGGTTGTACCATCGCATTCTTATTTGGTTTTGGGAGACAATCGCAACAACAGCTGTGACAGTCACTACTGGGGTTTTGTTCCTCGCGATCGCATTATTGGTCGAGCTACTGTTCGTTTCTGGCCACTAAATCGTATCGGTCTTTTCCCTAAGGCACAAAAGCAGTAATTTTAGTCAAAGGCAGCTATCTTAAGCACCGCGACTGAACTGTACCTGTCGCTTTTCTAAGACTTTAGTGTAAAGTTCTTCTAAGCGTGTAATATTATTGCTAAGAGTATATTGCTCTAATACCCGCTTTCTTGCTTTTTTCCCAAGTAAAGTTGTTAGTTCCGGATGATCTTGGAATAATGGCAAGAGTGTTCGTAATTGAGCTCTTACAGTCTTAGTATTGATAACTACACCTGCTCCTTGTCTTAAAACCTCGCCGTCAGCACCCACATCTGTTGCTAAACAAGCAATTTCACAGGCCATTGCTTCTAATAAGGACAGGGATAGACCTTCTACGATTGATGGTAAAATAAAGACATCTGCTCCTCTTAAGATTTCAATGCGTCGGTTTTCATCGGCAACAAATCCCAACCAAATAACGCCATATTCAGAACCATAAAACGTCTCCAAAGAGGGTTTCAATGGGCCATCACCAACAATCAATAACTTGCTACCTGGCTCCATTTTTGCCTGTTTCCAAGCACGGAGGAGAGCTTCAACGTTTTTTTCTGGAGCTATCCGACCTTGGTAAACAAACAAGCGATCAGCGTTAAATTCTGCTTTAACATTAGATGGGCCTGGAGAATATTTGACAGTATCCACTCCGTTAGGAATCACAGCAATATTGTTTTCCCTGACACCCAGACGTGCCATGAGTTCTCGCTGAATTTGAGAAAATACGATCACATGGTCATAGTGCCCCAAAAAAGGTGCATAAAGCTGATATGCTAACAGTTGTGTTCCAGACAACAGTTTTGCCCCTTTCCCTGCAAATGGTGTATGAAAAGTCGCAATGAGGGGTAAGTTTAGCTGTTCACAGATTTCTGGTAAAACAAAGTCAAGGGGAGATAAGGTTAGAGAAGCATGGACTATGTCTGGCTTGATGCGCCGCAGAGACTGAGTAAGAACTTTAGTGGCTTTAAAAGTCGGGATTGTATAGACCTGGGACTTATAAATGAAGGGTAGCGGAACCTCTTGGCAATTTGGCCAGTTACCCGGTTCAGAGTCTTCTTGGGCAAAGTGAAGAAAACTCACTTGGTGTCCCCGGTCTAGTAAGGCATTTGTAATTTCTCGACTGTAAGTGACATTACCGCAAAAGGGTGATTTTTTTCCGATCCAGGCTATACGCATTCTTTGTTAGCTATCAGAAAGGCGGACTTATTGTATCAGCTTTTTGTCCTTTATTTTTATTTTTTATTTTGTTTTGTATGTTGGCTTTTGGTAAGCGAACAAAACAAAAAAATAACGAATCTCTCATCCAACAACAGGATGTTTTTTTCGCACAAAAACACTATGTTTACTCAATAAGTTGTTAATTGTTTCTAGTTCGATAACAACTTATATCGAGTCAACAAAATAGTGTCTTTGCTTATTTTGAATTGATCCCTAGTAAAAGTAAGAGATTCTGCTCTCACAAGTTTATCACGAAAACAAAAGCCCTTAATCAAGTTTGTAAAATAATCACTCCTTTAATATCATGTTTGCTTACACGAGTTATACCAGGTTAATAGACCACCTAAAAAGACGATTACTGCTAATCCCAAAAAGACATTTTGTAATCCGACCAGAGTTTCTGCAACGCCTGCTAATGCCAAAGGCAAAGTGAGGGCAATATTAATCACGTTATTTTGTAGACCAAAAACTTTGCCACGCATTTCTGGCGGAGTTTCTGTTTGGAGTGTAGTTTGCATAGGAATACCCACTAGAGCTCCAAATACACCTAATAGGGTCACTAATAACAGGACAATCAACAGCTGCTTGGTGAATATTGACAAACCTATCAGCGATGCTGTCATACCTACACTGCCATACAAACTTAAATGAGTATAGGAAAAACGTTGACCAAATAAGCCCAGAAGGACTGCACCGAGGGCAACTCCAACCCCTCCAGCAGCAAGTAAAAAGCCGAATTGAGAAGCTTTTAAGTAGGGAATGACTTCTGCCATGCGAACCGCGAGAACAGTTAAGGCTGCAAACACAGAAAACAAAATTATCAGTTGGATAAGAGCATTACGAAGACGATAATTTTCCTGAAGATACTGCAAACCATCGCGCAAGTCAGCAAAGATATGAGGTGACTCTTTCTCGCTTTGATGAGGTTTTTCGTTCGTTCTCAAAAGCAACAAAATTATACCAGCAATCACATAACTACCACCTACTACAAGTTCTTTTCCCAAACTCCCGTTACCGCCAAGTTTGAGCCAGATTTGATCAGCAAGCGCTAATAATGGTTCCCCAACCGCAAACCCAATAATCACTGATGCCATCATTGTTGTTGTGTAAAGGGAGTTAGCCGAAAGCAAATGCTCCTCTTTGACAACCAAGGGAATTGCCGCTTGTTCTGCTGGTGCAAAAAACTGAGTCAGTGTAGAAACTAAAAAAGTCACGCCGAGTATAATCCCAAAACCCACTGGAAACCCTAGGACGAGTCGCCAATCGTGAGTCACCCACAGTAACAGAGGAATGACTAAAACTAAGATACCTCGCCAAATGTTGCTAGCCACCAATACTAACTTTTTCGACCAGCGATCCACAAACGCACCAGCAACGGAACCAAATAGGACAGCGGGAATGGTAAAAGCAATCATTAGTGTGGACACCCAAGCACTGATGCTTTGATCAACCGATTGAAACTGAGTGTTGATCACAGCAATCATCAACACTAGATACACCTTATCTGCTAGTTGGCAGAAAATTTGCCCAAACCAAAGAGATAAGAAATTCGGGTTTTTCAACACTGGCAAAAAACCCTGTTGTCCTTTACCTGATGTGGTGTCTCCATTGGAAATTGACGCCTGTTCATCGGTGGTTTCAGCGACAATATTTGTGGTTAGTTGCTGATTTTGCTCCGCAGCATCGGTTGTGTTAGGGATACTAGCAGAAGTTGGTTGGGCTTCTGATTTTTGTTCACCTTGGTTCGTGTGATCAGTGTTTATGATTTTCGATGTCCCATTTTTCCCGTTCTTAGAAACGTCTGTTGCAGCCATTTCTTGAGGGCGAATATGACTATGTGTATATTTGGGCACTGCACTTAGGTGATTGTTCACTCTAGGGACTGATGTCCTATTCTGTTTTTTGATGTAGTTTGGTGACAATGGTGGGACTTTTGTATCCCAATCAGAGGGTTGCATCATAAGTTAGCAGCAAAATAAGAATCAATCAAAGCAGCAGAGCGAATAGGGCGACCAAAGTGATACTGAGCATACTGGCGCAAAATTTGCTCAACAGATAGCCAGCTAGAATCTCTGGCAGCATCTTCCGATATTTCCGGTTGCGATAATTGTTGAAGTATCGCTAATTCTTTAGCATCCAAGTGACTAGAAAGCACAGGTGTTTCTTGTCGATGGATAATGGTTTGAAAATCTGGCGAGTCACGAAGCCTGTTTTGAACAGGAGTGTTCACAGAGGGTTGACTTGTGTGTCCCGTCGAGGCAACTGGCATAGTAGGGGAGATGGAATAAGATCTGCCTGCTTCCGCTACTACCCCCGTTGTTTTTTTATTTGCCTCTTTCTTTAATTGTTCTAAGGCTTGTAAACAAACTGTTCCACCAGCACTCACACTAAATCCTACCCGCCAGCGAGGGTCTATAAAATCTGGTGTTAGCGAACGCCCTGTTAAACAGCAAAGCTGTACTTGGGGCGTTAGTCCAGCCAAAGCTAAAAGGTGAAACACCCCATGGATCAGATGTGCCAAAATACTGTGATTTTGTGTGTTGGGCAATGCCTCCAAGCGAGTAAGATGTTCGTTTAGTAACTCATAAAGTTCTGCTTGGGGTTGTTCGCTCAACGCCTGACACAGGACTATCTCCGCCAAATACTGACTTGCAGCTAGCTTTCCTAAGTTTTTAGCAAGACCAGGATAAGATTTTATCGTTTGCGCTTGAGTGATTTTATCTAGCGATCGCCCTTTGGCAATCAGCAACTCGTTTACTACAAACATTCCACTTCTGCCCCCAAGGCTAGAATTGTGCTTGCGTGAACCTGGGGCAACGGCTCGAATCAAACCGAACTCTTGTGTCAAAATTGTTACCAGCCTATCTGATTCACCGAATCCTTGGGTCTTTAGATTAATTCCTGTTGCTTTATAAGTTCTAGTCATCACTCATCAGTCATTGGTCGTGGTTATTGGGAGCCAGTGCTTAGACGGGTTTTCTGGCTTGTAGCTGGCGTTCATGAGTCATTAGTCATTGAGCACTAGTTACAAATGACAATGGACAAAGGAAGAAGCCAGCACTTTGTGGAGGGAACCTCCGTTATGGCGACTGGCGTGGACAGAGGACAAATGACCAATAACTAGTCGCTCTTTTTTAGAGTATCCCGCTCTTTAAGCAAATTGACACTGCGAGATGTGCCTAGTCTAGTAGCACCTGCCAAGATTAAGTCTAGAGCTTGGTTTATGGTACGAATACCTCCTGAGGCTTTAATTCCTACCCTTTCTCGTGCAACTTCTTTCAAAAGTCTTACATCGGCTACTGTTGCACCGCCATTCCAACCCGTACTAGTTTTGAGAAAAGCAACCCCGGCATCCATACATATTTCCGCAGCTAGTCTTTTTTCTGCATCTGTTAGTAAGTTGGTTTCCAAAATGGCTTTGACCGGTTGCCCAGTTTCTTCACAAATTTCGGCGATTTCCCGATGCACAGCATCAGTTTCGCCAGTTTTTAACCAGCCTAGGTTGATGACTACGTCCAACTCAGTGGCACCATTTTCTACTGCTTCTTGCGCTTCATAAAGCTTTGTTGCAGAAGTTGTCGCTCCACTGGGAAAACCAATCACCGTACAGACATTGGGCTTCTTATTGTGGAGGAGTTCAGCAACTCGTCTAACATAGGTTGGGTACACACAAACTGCCGCAAAGTGAAATCTGTCTGCTTCTTCACACCATTGTTCAACCTGCTCTGGGGTAGCCGTTGGAATCAGCAGGGTGTGATCAATAAATGGCGCAATATCAATGTCTGGATAGTCTGCTGCCATCGCCGTTCTACCAGTGATAAATTATTAACCTTTATAAAAATTTAAGACTATTTCGATCCAATAAGCCACAATTCTTTTTATTTTTCCTCCAGTCTTCTTATTTACTGAGTGTAACTTGTAACTGTTATATTTGACAGATTATGAATATCGACTGTTGGATAAAAACCCCAGTAGAGTTTGAGCTAACGCTTTTGATGCTAAATAAGGTACACCGTTGCCAATAGTTTTAAACATATTTGTAAGTGACATATTGTCTGGAAGTACAAAAGTTGCAGGTAAAGACTGTATTGCTAAAGCTTCAGCTACCGAAATTCGTCGAACTTTATAAGGATGCAAGTGGACTTCATTGTTGCCATAACATGCTGTGGGAGAGTAACGCCATCGGTGAAGACGTTTATAAGACTTCCTAGAATCGTCTCCTTCTGCAATAGATGCAAATTTTTTAATACCCGCTCTTGGCTGAAAAAAGTGTTCCGCATTCGGATGGCACAATACATTATTTTTCTTAAACCAATATTCAACTGTTAATTCTTGAAGAATATTATCAGGACAAGGCAGAATAGAATCTTCTCTAAAAGGTTCACACTGACTCCAAAGGTAAGAAAAAACTTTATCTTTCGTATATAAAATGTTTTGTTCCCAAGGGAAAAAATCTTTCGAAATTAGATATTTATTCTCAGTTTCTATTCCTTTTTCTTTAATAAACCGTCTGTGAAAACCTAAAAGAATAATTCGCTCTCGATTTTGAGGGACACCATATTCAATAGTATTGATTAAACGCTCTGTCAGTAGATAGCCAGCTTGGTTTAACCGATGCTTAAGCTGATCAAAAAAGAAGCGATGTTTCTTAGTTTTCCATAAGCCCTTAACGTTCTCAAACAAAAAGAAATCAGGTTGGTGTTCACAAATGAGTTCAATGTATGCAGCAGAAAGCTTGCCGTTGTCTCCCAAGCATCCTCTGTTTTTACCACCAGTAGAAAAGTCAGGACAAGGAGGTCCCCCAATAAACCCTACGATATTGGTAGATTTCCGACAGTCCTTAACTAATTCTAATAGAGAAGTTCCATGCAACGTTGTTACAAATTTCTCTATGTCAGCATCTTCACCGTAATGGTAACCGTATTTTGGTAATGGCAGATTGAGAGTAGCCCTTGAATAGCGGTACGCTTCCATAAATGGATAAAAGAGCTCGTTGACATAAACAATGTCAAAACCGCTGGTTTCAAAACCCAAATCCAGAAATCCAGAACCAGCAAAAAAGGAGAAGATACTTGGGCGCTCACTAGTCATTAGACTTCTTAATAAGATGTTCGTTTTATTTTATACTTAACACTGTTAGTGTCATTAGTATTAAAAGCAATGCTCTTTCTAGTTCAACGCCGATGGAAGCAACTGACCGCGAGTTAAGCTATGACAGTTTGATGGAACTGGATCATCAATATAAAACAGGACTAAAATTCCGATGCTAATCAGGAATTTTCTGCAGAGATTTCAGGGTTTTCCTGATTGAATTTTTACGATAGCTGGCATAGTTTGTAAATTAGGTTTGGTGCATATAATACCCGTATACATGCACACTAGCTTAAAGCTAGGCGTTTTGGTGATGTTACATCCTGAGTCCAGAAACGATAATTTTCCTACTTCACATAAAAACTATGGAATTCATATTTGCAAATGATTTTCTGACTGTTATCTCTGAGATTGTAGCACTGATTTTTCCAAACACCCAGTTTCAAATCTTATTCAAGGAAAGTGATTTTGGTAATATAACTATTACTTTTAAAAATCCTGTTTCTTTTACAGAAAGTTTCATAATTAGATTTTATCCAAAGTTTAAAGTATTGATGATTTCTGGATATTCAGAAGAAGAAGTTGTGTACTTAATCTACTCTAGCAACAATCATTATCAATGGTATGATGGGGATAAATCCTTGATCAATAAACCTTATTCTATAGGAGAAGAATTTGAATGGTTGGCTAAGAACATTTATTCACTTCTAGAAGAATTTTTTGTGGCTGAAGTCTTTGCGGATGAAGTGGTTGAAGAGTTTCCCATTCCTTACGAGGTTGAAATTGCTGATGCCGAAGTGATCGATTTTCTCAGTTATGCAAAGCGTTTAGAAAATCTGTACAACAATCAAACTGACTTGTCCTGAGCATTTAAATTTATTCAGGCTAAGTAGATTATAAGTGATTTTGTGCTCGTTCCTGGTATACTGTGAAGTATATTTGCTGCGTGTACTACTCCATGGAAAATTTGCGGATTATGATGTGCCTCTGCTTGTAGTGCTTGCAGGGGCTTTCTCATTGGTATTGACCTGTTAAACTCTATACTTAAAGCGGCCAAGATATAGAACTTTGGTAATGGTTAGAGCATGACTTTCTTATCATGTAATCGCTCTCCCTAATTTCTAAGATATGAGAAATCTCATTGCCCAACATTGATGCTATAAATCTGCACTGTTCGTGGGGATAAACAACATTTGGCGAGTAAGTATTAGAGAATATATTGTAAGGAAATTTTATGCGCGAAGAGACGTTGCATCCAACGTCTCTAAACCCAAGCACGCTCATATTGCACAGGCGCAACTGGAGCCTGTCCTAACTTTTTCGCGGCTTTTGATGCCCAGTATGGATTGCGTAGTAGTGCCCGACCCAGCAATACAATATCTGCTTGACCTGTACGGATAATATGATCTGCTTGTTCTGGAGTTGTAATGAAACCAACAGCCCCCGTGAGAATATTTGCTTCCTTGCGAATGCGTTCAGCAAATGGAGTTTGATAACCGGGACCAGAAGGAATTTTGACATGCGGTACAATGCCGCCGCTTGAGCAGTCAATTAAATCTACTCCCAGCGATTTGAGTTTATTTGATAGAGCAATACTTTGCTCAATATCCCAGCCATTTTCTACCCAATCAGTTGCAGAAATTCTCACCCAAAGGGGATAACCTTCTGGTACAACTTCTCGCACACCTTGAACAATTTCTTGAAGGAAACGAGTACGGTTTTCAAAACTACCGCCATATTCATCGTCTCGATGATTGCACAAAGGCGAGAGAAACTCATGTATTAAGTAACCATGTGCTGCGTGAATTTCAATCACCTTAAACCCAGCATTCACAGAACGTTTGGCGGCTTGGACAAAAGCACTAATGATTTTCTGAATTCCTTCGATACTTAAAGCTACAGGGACAGGGTAACCCTCGCTAAAAGGAATGGGACTGCTGGAAACTATTGGACGCCAACCACCAGCCGTTTCATCTACGGGTTTTCCTCCCTCCCAAGGTGGTGCCGTGCTAGCTTTTCTTCCTGCATGTGCAAGTTGAATACCAGCGATCGCACCTAATTTATGAAGAGTTGCCACAATTGTTGCGAGTGCTTCAGCATGTCCATCTGACCAGATACCCAAATCTTGAGGGCTGATACGTCCTTGTGGTTCTACAGCCGCCGCTTCAGTCACCACTAAACCTACACCGCCAGCTGCACGACTAGCCAAATGAACCAAATGCCAATCGTTGGGATATCCATCTACACTGGAATACTGACACATTGGTGACATGGTAATGCGATTGCGAAAAGTAACTGAGCCAATAGTCAGTGGTTCAAATAGATCTGTCATTAGATTGGTTCCTTTCTTGTTTAGCAATCCTTGAGAGTTGACTTTGAATAGTCAATCGTCACTCCTACTTTGAGCAAAGTGGGCGATTACAGCAACAGTCAATAGAGTGATTCATAAACCACAAACGCCGTTCCAATGCCATGCTCCCCAACTATATCTCATAAAGTAAGTACGATAAATCTTTAGGATTACCGCAGTTTTTAGATAAAACTTAAACAACACCAAATCTTGCCAAGTTTTACTACTTGGCAAGCTATCAATATGCTTCTTTTATTGTCAATGATGCCCTAATTGCTTTATGTGGATGCAACCGTGGTTAGGCAACAGTCTTAGTGGTTACGGTCAAAAACATGAACAGCTGCACCCGCTGCTGCACCACCAATAGCATCTTTAACTGGATTCCCTCTGTGGATAATTGCCCCAGAGACTGTGCTACCTGCAGCACCTACGCCCGCATCTTGAAGTAAGTTGCGATTTTTGTGGCGTGTGCGTTTTGAATGATTCGCAGCATTTGCTGCCGCACCAGCTACAGCTCCGTTAACACCATTGGTTAAGACGTTACCATGATGAAGAACAGCTCCCGTGACGACACCTGCTGCAGCGCCAATTCCAGCACCCTTGACTATGTGATCATCAGCTGCAGCGGGTTTGTAAGGGAGTAAAGTTACCCCAATGAGACCTGATGCTATCAGACTAGGTAAAAGTGAAAGTTTTCTTTGACTCATAAACTAGATTTCCTCCGTTCTTTCTTTTACCTGATTTTTCTACGCTTGTAATAAGGACTTTGTCCTTTGAGTTCACGAGAATTTAAGCTCTCACTACATCAAATTAGTCGTCATCTTTGGCAAAAAGTTCCAGTAGACCAATTGTGCCCACTACAAAAGTATAAGTGCCATATCTTACTGGCAACTTTTGTTTTGAAGGTGCATAAAAAGCGGCTATTACGCCTTCAACGAAATGGACAGTAAGGGCAAAACGCTCAATCCAAAAAATTGGGTCAAGGCTGCTTGGTACCTTCATGTTATTTATCAGTGCATAAATATTCCAAAGTTCTAGTCCAATTGCACCTGTGATCAGAACTGTAGATATAATCTTTAAAAGAGAGACAAGTTTTTTCTTTATGTGTTTTAAATTCATGCTATCTCAGACTGAAGCCTATTAAAAAGTGAGATGGATGAGAAGTTAGCAATCTCTAGAAGTATATGTCAAGTTCTGGGAAAAATTTGCTGTGTCAATAACTCAAAACCCAATTGGGCAACTTTTTATCAAGTCGATGCTTCGCGTCTTAATTGGAAAAAAACAACTGCAGTTTTATGACACTCTCAATTGGCAGACCCAAAGCGATCGCTTTCGTCAACCAGATCTCATTTATCCCCACTATTACAGCAGTCAAAATTATCATGGGATTGAAGGTGGCTATCTAAATCCTGTCGCAGCGATAACCTATGATGTAGTAGCGGCGTATACTGCGCCACCCAATGAAACTTGGATTCGTCAGCAATTAATTGCTGCAATTGACTGTCAGCCAAGAAGAATTCTCGATCTTGGTTGTGGTACAGGTTCGGCAACATTAATGCTAAAGCAAGCTTTTCCACAAGCAGTAGTTATTGGATTAGATTTATCTCCCTACATGCTGATCGTAGCGGAATATAAAGCACAACTTGCAGGACTCAACATAAACTGGATACATGGATTGGCTGAAGCGACTCCTTTTAAAGAAGCTGATTTTGATTTAGTGACAGTTTCCTTTTTATTGCACGAAACACCAGTCGAAATTTCTCAGTTAATTTTGCAAGAATGTTTCCGCATCCTTAAACCAGAAGGAGAATTGATTATTTTGGATGGGAATCAAAAAAGACTTCGTCATGCTAAATGGCTGATAGACATCTTTCAAGAACCATATTCAAAAGTCTATGCAGCCGAGAGTGTAAATACTTGGATAGGAGAAGCTGGATTTGAAAGCGTTAAAACAGAATATATCGGCTGGATCGACCAAATTACACAGGGTATTAAGCCAATAGTCTCAAAATGTGGCTGCGAGTCGCTCTAGTGTCTTTCTATTGGTAACAGGAGCATCTCTTAAATAGAATAAGTAGTGCGTTCGCGAAGCGTGTGCTTTGCACTCACGTCTCGCTCACGTGATATATTTAGCGAGCAAGATGCTCGCACTACAGAATAAATATGCCAAATTGGACTGCTCCTTTTGTAACTACGAATTTTTCCCCTTTCCCGCTTCATCAAGGGGTTAGGTTTTTTGTATGCTTTTCCAAATAAGAGTAACTTTACATATGATGATAAAAAAATCATAAATGATTTATCTTAGTGTTTTGTGGATTTTACATTTTAGAAGAGATTTATGAATAGTTCTACAATTATTGAATCACCATATAGTATGAATTTTAATAATTATGATGATATTACTATTATATTTGACTGTGATGGTACACTGGTAGATAGTGAATATTTATGTAACCTTGGACTAACCAATAAACTTCAAGAGATTGGTATTTTTGAAGATGCAAATGAACTAATGAAGAAATTTAGAGGTTGGAAGTTGAGTAATATCTTAATTAAGATTGAAGACTACTATTCTATAAAACTTCCACATGACTTTGTAGAAAGTTATCGATTAGAAGTAGCTTCTTTATTTGATCGCCATTTACAGGCAATGCCTTATATTTTTGATGCTTTAAATATGTTAAATTTTAAAAAATGTGTTGCATCAAGTGCCCCAGTTACAAAAATTCAACATGCTCTTTCTCTGTGTAAATTATCTGCTTTTTTTAATGAGAATATATTTAGCTCTTATGTCGTAGGTTCTTGGAAGCCAGATCCAAACCTTTTCATTTATGCAGCTAAAGAAATGTGTTCAAAACGAGAGAATTGTATAGTTGTTGAAGATAGTGATCTAGGAATTTTAGCAGCTAAGAATGCTGGTATGAAATCAATATATTTCAATCCTAACAATATTAAAATTGACACAGAATTTACGTCTGAGATAACTTGTATAAAACAGCTTCCTGACGTAGTGAAAACTTTAATTTAATTAGATGAATTCTTCTTTTATTGCGAATAAAAATCAACAGGACAGCGCCGAGGCATAACGGCAAGAGTGTCAATCGCTTCGAATAAGCCATTGAACCAGTTGGCAGCATAAACAGGGGAATTCTGAGCGATCCTACAGATAAAACTTCTCCGCATCTGCTAACGCTGTCGGAGTAATCCTAACGCGGTATGTCATGCTTTAACCGCAATTCTTCTAAAGCTTCTACCACATCCCGGTCTTGTCCTGTCTCTGCTTCTGCCATACCTTGGCGAATCATGGCGGCTGACCTGAATACCGTTAATTCGTCCAGTAATTCTTGATAGGATGCTGCATCCTGCAGGATTACCGATGCCTTACCGTTGACGGTAAGCACAATCGGTTTGTGACTTTCCTGTAATTGTTCAATGAACTGTTTAGCATTTCGCTGAAAGTCCGAAAGAGAATAAATTTCCCGTGCATCAAGCATGGTCATCTCCTTGACATGAAATCTTCATGGAATTTCATGTTATCGTATCGGCAGCAGAAATCCAATAGCTTTTTAGCGTCTTTGTTAGTTAAAAGTTGGCGAATTCTAAGCAGAACTTGTTAACGTGGTGTATGTGTATATCACTTAGAATGACACAAGGTATTGATCAACTAGTTCTACAACTTTGGCAAAATAAATATTTCTCAAACTCGTCTGTAAAATAAAGGCCCCAATAAAGCTATAGTTTTAAATAGACACTTAATAAAGATAAGCCAGCTAAGTATACTAGGCTATAGTGTGGGTTTAAAAGAATCAGATTTAAGGAATTTTTGCTTACTGGTTGACGTGGACTTAGCTGTAGGGTTAACAGAAACGCAGAAGACATAATATTGCAATTTTAAATCATTGATGTGTGAACAATCTTAAGTGGTATGGTGTGAGCGATACTACGTGGATTTCAAAAATCTGAGTTCTAAGTCTTTCTCAATTAGCGGGCATCTGGTTATGGATCAAGGATTAAGGTTACTGATTCAACTTATATTAGAGTTTGCACCTGTCATTGCAAATGTAGTACAAAAACGAACCGAAGCACATTTTGCTATCACTCCATCCCAGAACCTACTGCCATTTGAAGATTTTCTGCAATCTTCAAATGGTTTGGACCAAAGTATTAGTTATGCAGAAGGAGTTAGTTTAGCAAAAAGTCAGCAAGTAGCACTGTTGCATTATCAAACCCAATTAAAAATTGCAACACAACAGAGAGAGACAGCCTTCAAGCTGCCAGAAATTCACAAAATTCTTGATAGCTGGCCTTTGAGATTAGCACCTTCACAAATTTTAGAGTCTCATGTTAGTTATAACCGTACTCCATTAAAAATTTTTATTGCTCCTCCCAAAGTGAAATTTGACAGATTTGAGGTTCAAGAGGAAGAAATTTCTGATATTGAGCTAATTTTAGCTGAGGGATTTCGAGAGTTTCTCCATAAGAATTACTCGTTGCATAGTTCTACAAGACCAACAGAATTCTTAGCAGGAGCATGGGATAGCAAACGTTTTCATAGTGAATCAAGTATCAAAGCTTTATTTGGGATATTGAAAACTGAACCAACTTTAATTTTAGAATCAGAAGTTGATGGAGATTATCTAAATTTTAGGATTGCTTATTGGGGGCTTGGACAAGAAAATTATTTTTATAAAACGATTACGCGGTTCCCTTATAAAAATATCATTTATCAGTCAGTCAAAAATCGGGCTTTAGAGTGGAAGAAGATTAGAGATGAGCTTATATTATTGGGAGAAAATTTGGAAGAAATCAATAATATAGGTGGAGATAATGTCAGTAACTTGGCAGTAATTGAAAAAATCGAAAAATGGCAGAAAAAAGGAATTGATACCAGTAAACTTTCCTTACACTACAAAGTGAATCGTCAGGACTTTGAAAAACTTTGCCAAGTTTTGACGACCTGTCATATTCTAGCTGCTAGTTGGATAGCAGATGCTTACCACCTAATTCATCATGATGTACCTCCTCTACTGCCAGAGTTGCTGCCTGGTATGCTGAGAGAGTCTGTTGACTTCCAATCTGTTAACATGATAGCCACAGGGTATGAACAGCTTTACCAGGCTTTAGAGGTAGAACGACATGATTGGATTCCTGAGTTGACTTTGCAATTGGCTCAGAGTTTCTGCTATCTCAAGGAACACTCCTTGGCTAAACAACAGCTTGAGCACTCGATTCACACATGGTTAAAGTTGCGCCAAGTCCCACTGAATCAAGAAGCTCATCCTCTAGAAAGGATGCTTTCAGCCATTAGAGTAGAAGATGAAGAGTATGTTGAAAAGCTAAGGGAATATTTTACGGTAGTTGGCGATCGCCAAAGTATTTCCTATATTGAAGAACTTTTGAGCGCCATCGCGAACCTAAAGCAGAGGCGGCGACTAGAATATGCAGAACTCACCAATACCTTAACTGGTCACTCTGGTAAAGTCTCATCTATTGCTATTTGTTCTGATGGACAGACTTTGGCAACTGGATGTACAGACAAAACCATCAAAGTCTGGAATCTCAACACTGGTAAATTGATCCGCACCTTAACGGAGAATTTAGGAGAGGTGTCATCCGTTGCGGTAAGTCCAGATGGAAATTTACTGGCGGTAGGTAGTCACGAGACTCCTAGAAGTAATGTCAAAGTATGGAATCTGACAACTGGCAAATTACTGCACACTCTCTTAGGACATCAAAAACCAGTTAATTTTGTGGTCATTAGTCCAGATGGAAAGTTTTTGGCAAGCGGTAGTAACAAAATCAAGATTTGGAATTTATATACAGGCGATCGCACATGCACCCTCTGGCATGCCTCTTCAGTGAATACCGCTGTGATCAGCCCTGATGGCAATATCCTCATCAGTGGTAGCACTGACCATAAAATTAGGTTGTGGAACCCCCACACAGGAGATCCATTACGAACCCTCAACGGTCATTCTGCTTCAGTAAAATCCCTCGCTATCTCTCCCAATGGCGAAATTCTAGTCAGCGGTAGTGCTGATAACATCATCAAAATTTGGCATTTAGAGACGGGCAAAGTGTTGCAAAGCCTCTCGGGGCACTCAGACCAAGTCAAATCAGTCGTTGTGAGTCCAGATGGAAAAACTCTCTTCAGCGCCAGTGCTGACAAAACTATCAAAATCTGGCGTTTGTACACAGGGGAATTGTTGCAAACCCTCACTGGACATTCTAGTGCAGTGAATTGTATTGCTATTAGCCCAGATGGTCAATTTCTAGTTAGTGGTAGTTCTGACAAAACAATTAAAATTTGGCACTTAAGTTGATTATTCTTTCAGCTTACGGCAGGCTCTAGCATCTGAATCTTACCCAAATTGGCATCAATTTCCACCTCTGTCCCTATAGGCAAAGTTAAGATTGTCTCTATATGACCGATTTCAGCACCAAACCAAGCCGGAATTCCTAAAGGTTGAATGTGATCCCAAATCACTTCTTCCAAGGTTAAAGATCCATAGTCAGCGTCTGGTGAGCATTGAGGACATTGCCCAAAAATAAAACCTGCTAGTTGCTTAAACAATCCAGCTAATTTGAGATGAGTCATGAGGCGATCAATACGATAAACGTTTTCATTGACATCCTCTAGAAACAGAATTGCCCCCTTAAGATCAGGCACATACGGAGAACCAACAATCCCAGAAAGCACCGAAAGATTACCACCAATTAGTCTACCTCTGGCTTTTCCAGGATGGATCGTCTGGATGCGATTTTTGACCTGCATGAGACGGTTGGCATCATCACTATCTTTTTGATTTTGGAAAGTTACCATCTCACCAGAAAATAAAACGCGGCGGAAAACGTCGGTGGGTTCAGTTCGCCAAGAGGTAAAACCATTGGGACCATGAAAGGTAACCAGACCTGTTTGGGCATGAATTCCCAGAATTAAGGCAGTTATGTCGCTAAATCCCACAATGATTTTGGGATTTTTGCGGATCACTTGGTAATCTAGGTATGGCAAAATTCGGGCACATCCCCACCCACCGCGAATAGGCATTAAAGCGGCAATTTTTGGATCAGCAAAAAACCGATTGACGTCAGCAGCCCGATCTACATCTTTTCCCGCCAAATAACCGTAGCGATCGCGCAAATGTGGAGCAAGATAAGGAACCAGTCCTAGTGCGCGAACAGCATCAACAACAACATCGACTTCTTCACGTAAAAATACTGCGCTAGCTGGACTAATCAACCCCACTCCAGCACCACGCTGTAGCCTTGCAGGTTTAAGATAATGACGGTCTATCGCCATCACTGATTTTGATGCTGAAGCTAAAGCTGCACCAACGGCAGTTGCAGCACAATTGGTGAGAAACTGGCGACGATTTAACATGAAGTTGTGTTGATGATTCTATTTTTAGCTTAAACAGCAATTCATCTCTCACTCAGTCCGTTAGGACGAGTGATGAGATGAATTGCGAGTGAGTTGACGACAGTTTTCCGACCAATGCCGTTAGGCGAGGAAGGAAAACATGGAGGAAAAGAGCAGAATATTCCAAAAATATGATACAATAGACTTGGTTGACTTCACCCATATTGGTGTCTGATAAGCCTCTGTCCAGTAGCATTACGATTACTGGTAAGCGACTCCGTTGCACAGCATAGAAGTAAGTAAGCACATCTTGATTAATACAAATTACCTCTAGGTTTGTCCCATAGCGCGAATAAGCCAGCATCTCATCCAGGACAGTAAAATTTGTAGGGTACAAGGTAAGAAACTCCATAACAATCTGCGGTAGGGCATTCCGTGGATTTAAAACAAAGCTCACCGCCTCCGAAGCAATAGCTGGATTAGGTGAGAAGCCCACACTGTATGCTTGCATCAGTGTGGGAGTATGTCACAGGGAATTGAATAGTGATCTTACTCTGTTTGTATTAGGCAATACTTAGGTCACTTTCAATTTTTATGAGTCAGCGCGTTCAATACAACAGCTCTGACATTAGCAGCAGAATCCTGTTCTAATGCTAATTGGGCGATCGCCTCAGATTCTTTCAGGGATAACTTAACACTGGCTTGCTTAAATCCAGGTATAGCATGAGGGCTAAGACTGACTGTATCTAATTTCAAACCTAGTAAAATTGGTGTAGCGAGAGGGTCGGCTGCAATTTCGCCACATAACCCTACCTTAATTCCTGCTTTGTGTCCTGCTTGGACAGTTTGTTGAATCATTCGCAACACAGCAGGATGTAAAGCATCAGCTAAATTTGCAACTCGTGGGTTTGTGCGATCGCAAGCCATAACATACTGGCTCAGATCATTAGTGCCAATACTGAAAAAGTCTACCTCAGTCGCTAACTGCTCAGCAAGCATCACTGCTGAGGGAATCTCTACCATAATCCCTACTTTCATTGCTTCATCAAAGGAAATAGCAGCTTGGTTGAGTTCAGCTTTTACCTCAGCGAGAATTGCCTTCGCTGCCCTTAGTTCTTCCACAGTTGCAATCATGGGAAACATGAGCTTCATCTGATGTCCAACACTAGCCCTTAAAATTGCCCGTAACTGGGTTTTGAATATATCTGGACGGGCAAGACAGAAACGAATACCACGCCAGCCTAAAAATGAGTTGGGTTCTGAGTGGACACCAAGGTAAGGCAATGGTTTATCTCCGCCAATATCTAACGTGCGAATAACCAAAGGACGAGTTTCTAGGACTTGAGCGATCGCCTGATAAATTGCCAGTTGCTCTTCTTCGGAAGGCGCAGTTGATCGTTGTAAATAAAGAAACTCAGTGCGGAGCAGTCCTACACCTTCTGCACCCTGTTCTAGCGCTAATCTCGCATCATCCGTATTCAGTAAATTGGCATACACACTTAGCGTTTGACCATCACGAGTTGTTGCTGTTCGGCGTGCCAATACCAGTGCTTCTTGGTGAGATGCTTGCCATGCTTGTCGCTTTGCCTCAACTGCTTCTAGTATATGAGGTTCTGGCTCTATCCAGACCTCACCAGTTTCACCATCTAGTGCAATTAGGGTATTTTCTGCAAGTTGCAATATCTCGGGTGGTAAGCCTACAACCTCTGGTATACCTAAAGAGCGAGCCAGAATAGCACTGTGAGAGGTAGGGCTGCCGGAAGTAGTACAAATACCTAAGACTTGTGTTGGGTCTAATCTAGCTGTGTCAGAGGGCGTGAGGTCAGTGGCGACCAAAATGGCTGGTTGGGAGAGATTTAGATGAGTGGATTGCTCAAATTGGTGTGTGGTGTTTAAGTGGTGATAGTCTGATCCACTCGTCGAATGAAACAATAGTCGCAGCACCCGTTGCCCCACGTCAATGACATCAGTAGCACGTTCTTGTAGATAAGCATCTTCAAGTGTGTGGTATCTGTTAGCCAGTTCATCAATGACTGCTTGCCAGGCAGCTTCAGCATTTAAGTGGTGTTCAAAGATACGTTGCTGAGCTGCTTCAATAAGCACTGGATCTCCTAAAAATAGCATATGAGCATCAAAGATGGCTGCTTCGGTATCACCAATTTGGGTAGATGTGTGTGAAAGCAACGCCTGAACTTCTCGTAAAGCCACCTGCATCGCAGTTTGTAAACGTTGCCACTCTGCCTCAGGATCGTCTACGTGATATTCCTGAACAGTCAGAGGAACTGCACGGTATAGGAAAATAGGTGCGATCGCCACGCCTGGACAAGCTGGGATTCCTTGTAGAGCATGAGATGATAAAGAGGATGGAACGTGAGGGATTGGGGGAGAGGGAGGGATAGAAGTGTTATCTTCGCCAAAGCGACTTTCGACCAATGCTTGCAAAGCACGTAGTGCTGCATCTGCATCAACGCCAATCGCACTAATGACGAGTTCATGTCCTTGTCGCACACCCAAGGTTGTGACTTGGTTAATACTGTCAGCACGAACAGGTTCCGTATCCCTAGTTAAGTTTCGCACTGTTATTTGAGACTTAAACCCAGCTACTGTAGACACAAACTGAGCCGCTGGACGAGCATGCAACCCTAGCCTATTGCGAACAATCAGATGAATTTCTTTTGTTTGTTGATCTTTGTTAGCTGTTGGTTGTTGGGTAGACAATACATCTGAGGCTATGACACCCAATTGAGTCGCTTTTGCAACTATTGCTCCCCGTGCTTCTGCCATAACCTGCTCGGCATTGCTACCAGAAGCTGCTGCCACTGCAGCGGCAAATACGCCTTCCACCAAGGGTGCTTCACACAGATGTACATTTTGCTGATGTTCTTCTGGGAAAAGCTCTAGTGCCATTTCTGCATTCATCAAAGCGCTACCCAGATCCATCATCACAATAACACCTTCATCACTATAAACGGAGGCGATCGCTTCATATATCTGCGTGGCATCTGTGCCTAGTGGGTTTTCTGGATCGTCAATTCCTGCTGCAACAGCAAGAGGGACTTTGCCCTGAACCATTTGCGCTGCGAGTTCTTTGACTCCTTCAGCAAGCTGGCGACTGTGAGAGACAATGACAATTCCGACCACGGCATCACCGTTAACTTTCTTAAGATGGTTTTGCTCAGACTAACCTACCATTAAGATGATATCATTCTGCTGCTCATGAAATTTATAAAAACAATGCTCAGCACCAGATTTATGAATCAACGGTGAGACGTGGAATTTTGGAATCGATTGGGCTAAAATCGCCCGTTTCCTTGGACAATATACTTGGTTGTCGTTAAACTCTCTAGACCAATAAATCCCCGGCGATGACCTTTTTGATTAGACATACCAAGAAAGACTGCATCTCCCCGCGATAGTTGGCGAGAAAAACGTGAAGAAGCATTAATATAGCTAGAGGCGCTGTTGACTCCTAAGGCAAACTGCCGGCTTTCCTGATAGGACTCAGTGACAATACAGTCAGCATGACCACTACTATATTGGTTAATCCAAAGGATTGCTGCATCTAGACTATCTACGAGTTTAAAAGCTATTGTCTTGGTTAAATAAGCACATCCCCATTCCTCATCTTTAACTGGTCGCAGCTGGGGAAAAGCTTCCACGAGTTCCGCATCTCCCCTAATTTCAAAGCCTTGCTCTTTTAGGCTGTTCCACAGAACCGATAAGGAAGAAGGTAGAGTTTGGCGGTGAATGAGTACTTTTTCTATCGCATTGACTGGATCTGGTTCACTTTGATGGCTATCTAAAATCATCCAGCGAACCATGTCCAAGCTACCATTAGGCGACCAATAGAGATAACAATTGCCCATTGCTGACTTTAAGACTGGAGAAGTTGACTGTCGCACAACTTGTTGTATGAAGCTAGAACGTCCGTAGGGAATCACTAGATTGAGATATTGGTCTTGGGTGACCAAATTTCGAGTAGAAGTGCCATGTTCTGCTGTGATCAACTCTATACAACCTGTTGGCAACCCAACTTCTGTAATCGCCGTTTGCAGTGCGTTACCAATCGCAGCGTTGGAATGACTGGCTTCTGTACTCCCTTTGAGAATCAGACTATTACCTGTCTTGATGCATAAACCTGCTGCGATCGCTGCCAATTCTGGAAATGCTTCATAAATAAATGCGATCACACCCAAAGGCATAAGCTGAGAGTAGGTTTGAGAATCTTCTAACTGATAATCAGTGTGCCTAACACGTCGCAGTGGGTCTGATAATTCTCCTAAGCGTTGCAGAATATCTACTGTCATCTCTAGGCGTTTTGGTGTTAGCTTGAGCCAGTCCAAAATCAAGTCTGGCACTGCCATTTCTCGACTGGCTTCTAGATCTAAGGTGTTTGCCTCTAGAATGTCATCGAAGGAACGTTTTAGTGTTTGTGCCATTGCTAAAACAGCGCGACTACGATCTACGCCCTTAGTGCTTCCTAACTTAAAAGCAGCTTGAGCAGCGCGTTTGGCGCAAGCAATGGGTTCAGGATAATCATCAAAAGCTTCCACTGTCATTGACTCAACGTCTGTAGGTAAGCCAGACCATCAGTGCTGGCAGAATTGCCAACAGCACCGCCACTATTGCCCAAGCAATAATATTGGCACCACTGGCCAATCGCAGTGCTAATGGTAACCATATAATCACTAGCACGAAAATAATACCAAGCGCTACTGGCAGATAGCTTTCTGATAAACGAGGTTGAACAACTTGCCAAGTACTCCCTGTCCAGTGCCAAGCTCGTTTGTAAGGATAAGTAGTAGAAAGTTGCTCCAGTGCATAACCATTATCTTCCACCACAAATATTTGCTGACAGCGATCGCATCCAAATGCTTCTGTCAGGGTAATCGGAACCAATTGCCCCTTCCGACGACAGGGACAAGGATATTCGCTATTAAAGTCAATTTTTTCTGCTTTTTGTGATTGCACAAGTGATATTCTGACTTGAGCGTGTGGATCTACGACTATAAGAGTGCTATTCCCTGATCAAGATTCTTGAGACTAGCAATCTTAGCAATGAATCATCTCGTCTCCCTGTATGCCGGGAACACCTTGCTACTCCAGTTAAAGTAGCCTTAGCAAAATCAACATTTGATACTATCTAAAGGACATTAGCTTAACCCCATACACTTAGTTTAATCCTTCAGTTCTAGAGCTACTAGCTGGCTGCGCAATCGTAGATAGGACTCAATCACTTCCATTAACCTAGTACTTAACGTACTTAGCTTAGTCAACTATGGGGGCTTCAAGAATAATCTGAATGCCCCGACTTAGAGGTGGGGGTTGTTGACCTTCTCTTTTCCCACTTTTAATTTAAGTTTAATATACCTTGCTCAAAAGTAGCTGGCTACACCCTTTTGATCTTAGCTTTCTCGGAATTGTTTTATAAGGTGCAACAATGGAGATGTTTTCACCCCTGTTCAATTCACTAGTTTTTTGCTGCTCTTTAACAAGCGGGTAACGCGATTCGAACGCGCGACATTCACCTTGGCAAGGTGACGCTCTACCACTGAGCTATACCCGCGACTTTTTGACTATATATAATCATTTCAGATTTCTCCTTGTTTGTCAATAGCGAATTTGAAATTTTAGTTTTGAATTTTGGGAAATGGTTAGTGTGGAGTGACTAACCACTTCCCATGTTTAGCCCAGTTCTTGAGTTTCAGTAGAAAAACTGCCAATACTTGCACTTTTAAGTGAAGCTGGTAAAGATTGAGAGTTTCCTACATAGGGCTGCTCTGCGACAAGGTTAGAGCGCAATTGTTTCATCAGGCTACCCATTTCTAGAGCACTCATGGCATAGTCCCAACCATGATTACTTTTGATACCTGCTCGTTCTAAAGCCTGTTGCATGGTATCTGTTGTCAGAATACCGAAAATAACTGGTACACCAGTTTGAAAGGCTGCTGCTGCAATGCCCTTGGCGACTTCAGAAGATACGTAATCAAAATGAGGCGTTTGACCCCGAATAACAGCACCTAGACAAATAATTGCATCATAACGATGGGAGAGTGCCAATTGGCGAGCTACAACAGGGACTTCAAAACTACCTGGTACGTAAATGTAATCTACCTGAGAGCCTTGAGGATTGATATCGACGCCGTGACGTTTCAAGCAATCTTGGCATCCTTCTAGCAGCTTGTTGGTAACCAGGTCATTGAATCGTCCAATAACCAGTGCAAACCGCAAAGGCTCTATCTGAGCAAAAGTTCCCTCGAAAACTGCCATGATCGCCTCAAACTCAATTATAATTTTGGGTAAAATTTCCTATACCGACTGCAAGTAATACGGTGTAGGCATCTCAGTGAGTCCTGTTACTTATTAGGATTTTCAGCTTTACATCTCCATACTTTCACTAAAAAATAACAGGCTTTAGAGAAGATAGAGAGATGGGGAGACAGGAAGATCAGCAGATGAGATAGTTTGTCGTCATATAGCCTGCTTTCTCTTCCCAACTTGCTTCCTCTACTCCCCCTACTCCTGTTTTATCCTATTTGTCTGTTTGATTTGCAGCTGTCGCTTAAACTACGAAAAAGTTTAATGCACCGACTAAAAGCACTAAGGCAATCCAAGTTCCGGAGCCAATCCAAAGCAACCTTTTGGATTCATTCCAATTTTGTGGAGTGGCATAGGCAACGGGAACACCGATAACCAGGACAAACGATACAAAGACCAAAGCTAATAAAGCAATTTGGAATATGATAGTCATTTTTGATTCTCCCAAGACGGTGAAATTCTTAAAAATAGATAAGGTTTTTCCTTATTTGTTAAGCTAGCAGAAATCGCAACACTTTAAGTAGGGGGAGTGAGAATAAACAATTATTTTGTTAAGGTTGGGCATGGGGCATACCCTATGCCCATGCCGAAAAAACTGCGATCGCCCTAACCCAATGATGATGGATTTAATTTTGTGCCACATAACAGCAGATTTTGATGCACTGGGAGCCGCTGTGGGATTAACGCGCTTGGTTCCTGGTAGTAAGATTGTGCTGCCAAGTGGAGCTCACCCCGGTGTTAGGGATTTTCTGGCATTATACCGGGATGAGTATCCACTGATTGAGCGTCGTTCTGTGGCTCCTGAAAAAATCCGCTCCTTGATTGTGGTGGATACACAACAGCGCGATCGCCTGGGTAAAGCCGCTGAATGGTTAGATTTACCTAATGTCAGGGAAATTGTAGTTTACGATCATCACCTAGAACAACAAGGAGATATTCCCGCCACGCAATGTCATATCTCTTCTGTAGGAGCTACCACAACTCTAATCGTGGAGCAATTGCAACAGCAACAGATTTCTCTAACTCCAGCAGAAGCAACTGTCATGGCTTTGGGTATCCATGTTGACACTGGCTCCCTCACATTTGACCACACCACCCCAAGGGATGCTCAAGCTTTGGCTTGGTTGATGCAACAAGGTGTCAGTTTGTCAGTTATTGCTGAGTATGTTGAACCAAATTTATCTCCTCAGTTACAGCAGCTGTTCACTGAGGCATTACAAAATGTGCAATCTATAGAAGTTTATGGATATACGATTGCTTGGGTTCATCTCAAAACAGATAGCTTTGTCCCTGGTTTATCCACTCTTGCCACACGGCTAGTAGAGTTAACACAGATAGATGCTTTACTACTGCTCCATGAGCATTCTCTAGAAGATGGTGAGACGTCACGCTTAACAGTCATTGGGCGATCGCAAATCAAGAATGTTAATCTCAACCAATTGTTTCAACCACTAGGTGGCGGTGGTCATGCAAAAGCAGCTGCTCTCAATTTACGTGGAGCAAATGCACAAAACATATTACAACAACTGCTGGATAGACTCAAAGACCAGATCCCCCATCCCCCGACAGCGCGGGATCTCATGTCTTCCCCAGTGCGCTCTATTCGTCCAGAAACGACAATTGAGGAAGCACAGCGCATTTTATTACGCTACGGGCACTCTGGTTTATCAGTTGTGGATACCCAAGGACAAATTGTTGGTATTATTTCTCGACGTGATCTGGATATTGCCTTGCACCACGGGTTTAGTCATGCACCTGTCAAAGGTTACATGACAACCAATATGAAGACAATTACCCCCCAGACAACACTGCCAGCGATCGAGTCGTTGATGGTGACATATGATATTGGACGCTTGCCTGTACTGGAGAATGGACAGTTAGTGGGGATTGTCACCCGTACAGATGTGTTAAGGGAATTACATCAAGAACGTGAGGGTGAGAAGAAAAGAGGGAAAGAGGGGAAAAAAGGGAAAGGTCTTGAGGGGGAAAATAGTCTTAATCTTTCTCAACTACAGCGTAGACTTGCTCCTCAATTGTGGGAATTGCTCACGCAAGCATCACTTGCAGCAGCAAAACGGGGTTGGCATCTTTATCTGGTAGGGGGAGCAGTACGCGACTTGCTACTGGCTGAAGAAGCCTCAGCTAGTTTGATGATTCAGGATATAGACTTGGTGGTTGATGGTTTTCATCAAGCTGCGGATGTAGGTGCTGGCGTGGAATTGGCAAGAGCACTTCAGGAAATTTATCCAGGAGTACGCTTAGAAATACATGGAGCTTTTCAAACTGCGGCTTTACTCTGGCACAAAGACCCCGATTTAGACTCTTTGTGGGTTGATATTGCTACTGCCAGAACAGAATTTTATCCCTATCCAGCCGCGAATCCTGAAGTTGAAGCTAGTTCTATTCGTCAAGATTTATACCGTCGTGATTTTACAATCAATGCACTAGCACTAAGACTCACTCCTCCGCGTGCAGGCACGTTGCTTGATTTCTTCGGTGGGTTGCAAGATTTACAACGTCGGCAAATTCGGGTGCTCCATGCTAACAGCTTTATCGAAGATCCTACTCGTATTTATCGCGGCGTCCGCTTTGCTGTCAGGCTAGGATTTCAGTTGGAAGATCAAACAGAAGCATATATCCGCTATGCGATCAACAGTGGCGTTTATGATCGCACATCTAAAGAAAACTCTAAAGCACCTGCTCTGCAAACTCGACTGAAGGCAGAATTGAAACACATCTTGGAAGCTCCCTATTGGAAAAGAGCTTTAGAACTACTTGCAGATTTGGGGGCATTGCAGTGCATTCACCCCTCCCTCAAGCTTGATGCAGAACTTCTGCGCCAGTTACGCCTACTGGAGAGGTGTTTACGACGATTTGACACTCAGCAAACCTTAGTTTACTGGCAAATGCGCCTAGAAGCTTTGATTGCCCACGTAGCACCAGAATACCGAGGGAGGGTAGCAAAAAATTTGCAATTGCCAGAGGATAGTATTACTAGGCTAGAGTCCTTAGCACAAGTGCGAGCAGATATCAATAATGTTTCTTTGTTTGTGGAGGGAGTCGAACAGGTGCGCCCCAGTCAAGTTGTGCAGTTGCTTCGGCAGTACGACTTACCAACACTGATATTAATTGCTGTGCAAAGTCCAAAACCGCTAAGGCATACAATTTGGAAATATTTGACAGTTTGGTCACTAGTTCAGCCTCCCTTGAATGGGAATGACTTAAGACAACTAGGCTATAAACCAGGACCAATGTATCGGCAAATGTTAGATGATTTACGGGCTGCAGCTTTAGATGGAGTGGTGAGCGATCGCACTCAGGCAGAGCAGTTTTTAGCAGAACACTATCCTCTCAATAAGCCTCCCAAATAAGATTTAGATGAGCAGAATGCCCATCTAACAAAATTAGGGTTTAAGGACAACTTTGATACAGTTATTCTTTCTCTGACTGAACATTTCGTAGCCCAGTGGTGCTTGCTCTAGTGATAGACGATGGGTGATCACGAAAGATGGATCAATATCCCCATTTTGAATGTGCTCGAGTAGTGTTTTTATATACCGATGAACGTGTGTTTGTCCCATCCTAAATGTCAAGGCTTTATTCATGGCAGCACCCATTGGTATCTTGTCTACAAAGCCAGCATAAACACCAGGAATGGATACAGTGCCACCTTTGCGACAAGCGACAATCGCTTGCCGCAGAACATGAGGACGATCTGTTTCTAGACGCACTGCCTGTTTAGCTTGGTCATAAAATTCATCTAGTCCTAAACCGTGGGCTTCCATTCCCACCGCATCAATACAAGCATCTGGACCGCGACCACCCGTCATTTCTTTGAGGGCTTCACCAATATCGACTTCCTCATAATTCAAAATTTCTGCCTTGCCTTCTTTTGCCAACTGTAGGCGTTCGGGAATTCGATCAATCGCAATCACCCTCGTTGCACCTAGCAAGTAAGCACTCCGAATGGTGAATTGTCCCACAGGTCCACAGCCCCAGACTGCAACAGTATCACCGGGCTGAATATTGCAGTTGTCTGCTGCCATATATCCAGTTGGGAAGATATCTGTCAGAAATATGACTTGTTCGTCTTTTAGCCCATCTGGTATTTTAAACAAACCAACATCAGCAAAAGGAACACGGGCATATTGAGCTTGTCCTCCGGCATAGCCGCCCAGCATATGGGAGTAGCCAAAAATACCAGATGGGGAATAACCCATAATTTTTTCTGCCATCCAAGCGTTGGGGTTGGAGTCATCACAGAGCGACCATAACTGGTGTTTGCAGAAGAAACAGTTACCGCAGGCAATAGGGAATGGTACAATCACCCGATCACCTATTTGTATATTTTTAACCCCACTGCCGAGTTCAACAACTTCCCCGATAAATTCATGACCCAGAATATCACCCCTTTCCATGGTGGGGATGTAGCCGTTATAGAGATGTAAATCAGATCCGCAAATCGCTGTTGTCGTGATTTTAACGACAGCATCACGCGGGTTCATGATTTTGGGATCAGGTACAGTCTCGACCTCCACGTGTTTAGCGCCTTGCCAGGAAACTGCTTTCATTATTTTTCCTCCCGTATGAATCAAAGCAGGGTCACTAGCTGTTAGTAGTGACAGTTCTGTGAGGGTTGCAATCTCACTTTGATGTAGTAATCTTTTTTGTGTTTGGATTAAAGCTACTGGTAAGATATTCAACTCTTACCCTTTGGTTGACCTTCTATTGTTGCAATCTCACCTGCTTCCATAAGCATTTTGAAGCGGCGTAAATCTTCTTTGATCTCCTGTTGCGGTTCTTCACCAAATAATTTGGCAATCAAAGAGCCAATCGCACCACCAGGTGGTTTATACTCGGTGACGAATTTGACTTCAGTACCACGCTCGCCAGGTGCTGGTCTGAAGCGGACAAAACCTGAGTTATCAATGTCTCCGCCTGAAACCGCATTCCAGGCAATCAATTCATTTTCCCGATCTTCTACAATTTCTGCATCCCACTCAGCACTTCCATCTAACAATCTTCTGATAATCCAGTGTGAATGTTTATCGTCATATACTTTCACGCTTTTAAGATGCTTCATAAAGCGCGGCAAGTTCTCAAAGTTACGCCAAAAGTGGTAGAGTTCCTCTGCCGACTTATTAATTGTCACCGTCTTTTCAACTTTGATTAGCTGGTCCATGACCTATTGTCTCCGGTGCTTGTAGTATTCTCGTTTATTTATTGGAGTTCACGTATAAAAATTTATTTTTATGTCTGACAAATTTTTAAGTCCAAACTCCAATATTATCTAGAGTTTTAGTAAAAAATGAATAACTTATACTCTTTCATAAGTCTTAGCTGTCAAAAAGAGGAGTTAGCCAAAAGTAATAATTAGTAAGGTATAAGATTGTAGAGAAAAATACCTAAATAATTAACAAAAAATAGTGGAATTGTTTTTGCTAGCAGCAACTAGACAAATCGCTATAGCAGTCCTATTTGAGTGACAAATTTGCTAGCCCTCAGAAACCCGGTTTCTCCGTGTTTGTGAATCATTTAGGATTGCTATATAAGCCTATTACGTAATCAGCATATCTCCCTAAATTCTTTACATATCAGACTTCGGTAAGTCTACGGTTTGCTGATTTTAATGAGCTAAGTTACTTTGATGCCACAGGTAAAGACTTCAGTTTAAGTATTTTTTAAAACTGAATTCTACTTTTTAACGTGTTCAAGAATCTGTGCATTGAGCAGCAGACTTCAATAACAAAGCATAACAGGAATTGTGAAGTCATTATGCATCACAGTCAATTTCGTGTGTTTTTCCCTATTATTTTCATGGCAAATTGTAGTTTCTTATTGTTTCTATTTAATCCACTTTTAGCAAGAGCGGAACATATACGCAATATTACCCATACTATAGCTCAAGCTTCTCAGCCTACCTCGAAGACAGGCATCAGTTACCTATCACCCTTAGAACAGCAAGTAATAGATGAAATGAACTTGGTTCGGACAGATCCTAAAGCGTACATCCCTATTTTGGAAAACTACAAACAGCGTTTTCAAGGTAACCGAGTCAAAATTTCTAATGATGTGTTTATCCAAACAAATGAAGGTTTAGCCCCTGTTAACGAAGCCATTGCATTTCTTCGAAAAGCTAGTCCTATTAGTGTTCTCAGGTCATCTAAAGGAATGTCTTTAGCTGCTATGGATCATGTCAAAGATAGTGGTTCAAAAGGTACAACGGGTCACAATGGTAGCGATGGTAGTGACCCATCTATCCGTATGGATCGCTATGGAAATTGGGAATCTAGTGCTGGAGAGAATATCAGCTATGGTCTGAGTACGGCTCAAGATATCGTTATGCAGTTAATTGTTGATGATGGAGTGCCGAGTCGCAGTCATAGAAAAAACATTTTTAACTCTGCGTTTAAAGTGGCTGGAGTCGCTTATGGAACTCATACCAACTACAAAACAATGTGCGTGATTGACTACGCAGCAGAGTATCAAGAAAAATCAATTGCATCAACTGCTCAGAATTAAAGCGTTTCTGAAAATTTATCTTGCATGAGTTGTTGTCTAATTGGCAAGGTTAAGGTGAAGGCTATTTGACCAGAGGGTGTTGCGTCAAGGGTGAGGTTTCCACGATGTGCTCTGGCAATTTCACGAGCAAGGCTGAGCCCAAGTCCTATTCCTTCTACCTTGCGGGTTCGCGCTGGATCACCACGATGAAAGCGGTCAAAAATGCGATCGCGATCGCCCCTGGGAATATCTTGGGATGCATTGGTGATTGTAACGAACACAGTTGTTCTAGTTTGTTGGGCATGAATCTTGATCCAGCCGTCAGGGAGATTGTATTTGATAGCATTACTAAATAGATTTTGCAGTACTTGGGTGAGGAGATCGCGATCGCCTTGTACCCGCAACTCTTCAGCAATGTTGCTTTGTACAGTCAACTGAGGAGCCAACAGATCCACATCTTCTAGCATTTCGACTAGCAACTTTGACAAATCCAGATCAACTGGGCACAAGCTCATTTGTCCAGCGTCTGCTAGAGACAGTAGCAAAAGTTTACGTATAATGCTACTTAAGCGGCGCACTTCATCCAATAAATTGCTCAAGCGCTGTTGTGCCTCCGAGCCGAGTTCAGCCTGTTGAAGTGTTCTTTCCAGTTCACCTTGTAAAATAGTCAATGGTGTCTTTAGTTCGTGCGCGGCATCAGCACTGAAGCGTGAGGCTTGTGTAAAACTACGTTCAAGGCGTTCTAGCATTTGATTAAACACCTGAATGAGTTCAACAAACTCAATATCTGTTGTCCTCGATGGAATCCGCTGGTCTAGCCCTTTGACGGTTACCTGTTGAATAACACCCGTTAACTGTCGGATGGGGCGCAATGCGCTACCAGAAACCACCCATGCCCCTCCAGCAACTAACAAAAGTTCTCCGGGAATTAAAATGAAGAAGATGTTGCGAATAGCAGTCATTTCCTGATTGACAGCTTGCAGGCTAACAGCGATCGCAACCCGAACATTAGGAAAGTTAATTGCTCCAATCCGCCAAGTTGTTATTGCCGTGTGCTCAGTTACGAATTTAGGGATGGGTGGGTGAACAGTAGGCAATTGCTCGAGGGATGGATTTGGATCGGCTGGTGGAGGTGGTTCCCTGGTAAAAGCAGGTGGTAAAGGCACTGACTGAAGATGCTGAATCAGCAAACGATTCACATCGAGATCCTTAGGTAAAGAGTTGAATTGATAGAGTATGGTACCGTTGGCATCAAGCACCAGCAGTGCGGTAGGAGTTTTTGTATTGGTACCCAAGGCATTGGGTGATGAATTGGCATAGATCTGCCATTGTTCTCGATCAGGTAAATGGCTTATCTGCATCAATTCATTAACCAGTTCTGCATCGAGACGGCTAATCTTGGCATCATAAATCTGTAGCCAGGAGACAGTGCCAAACCCAATTAAGGCGCTTCCAGCCAGCGTTGTAGACAATAGGGCAACTCGTAGCCGAAATGAACGGAGGTGCATACTCATGGGTCTGGTTGACGAAACCGATATCCAACCCCTCGAATGCTTTCAATCCAGCATGCGCTATCAATGGGATCAATTTTTTTGCGAATTCGCTGGATACAAACATCCACAACATTGGTGTTGGGATTGAAATCATAACCCCAAACATGTTCAAGGATTTGGGTTCTTGTTAAGACTCGTCCAGGAGAACGCATGAGATACTCCAGAAGATTAAACTCACGACTGGTAAGTTCTATTGCCTGTTGATGGCAGGTGACGACTCGGGTGATGCGATCCAGTGTGAGTGGTCCAACTGAAAGGAAATTTTGGCGTTCTCCCCCACTCCGGCGAACGACGGCATGAATTCTCGCGACCAATTCTTCTACAAAAAAAGGTTTGGCAATGTAGTCATCAGCTCCCAAATTCAAGCCTTCCAGGCGATCATCCAGCTCATTCCGCGCTGTTAACAAAATGACAGGAACATTCCGACCTTGCCGCCGCAAATGCTTGAGTACGGATAATCCATCTTTTCCTGGCACCATAATATCAAGCACAACAACATCGTACTGATTGTCTAATGCGCGCGAATAGCCTTCATTCCCATTATCACAATAATCCACGACAAATCCGTGTTCTTTTAATCCAGCCCGGACAAAGTTTGCAATTTTCGCTTCATCTTCGACAAACAGAATGTTCACAAACCATGCATTGATTGTGTCACTTCATGTCTCATTGTAAGAGAGACCTTGCCAAGGCCCATTGTCTTTTGGCTCAAATTACAAAAGTGTAATTAAAAAATAAGCCAAACCGTCATTTTGAGGAGGCTTAATCAGAAATGTGAACACCAGTACTTTTGTTGATTGTTATGAATCTTCGTCAAGTGTTAGCTATGGCAGCAATTCCTGTTTTGGTTGGTACAGCTGGTTTTGTTGCATCTCGTCAGGTATATGCTGCCCATTCATCGGCACAAGTCGCACAAGTTCCAGAACAGCCTAACCAACCACCGAATGAACAACACAAACCACCCAAGATCGATTTTGCAGCAGCAGCGACAAAGCTGGGAGTCACACAAGAAAAATTAAAAGCAGCACTGGGAGTACCAGCCAAGCCTCCAACTAAGTCAGAGAACATTCAGCACCCTCCTCATCCTGATTTAAAAAGTGCCGCTGCAAAGCTAGGTGTCACGAAACAACAGTTGATAGACGCATTGGGTATTCCACCTCATCCACCAGGCAATCGTCCTACACCTCCTCCTGCAAACGAGTAGTTGGTTAACACTCCTACATTTTCAAGCTGTAGGGGTGCCAGCTGCATAATTTAGATGAAATATAAGTTTACCAATATAATTGGTAGATAGTGGCGACTGATACAAACTTGGTGATTAATTTTAGCTTTGATTGTTACTATATCAGCAGTATTCTCCTTTGGAGGGAGTATACTCACTCATCTCAGGCTAACTGGGTGAAAGCAAGGCTTTTATTTATGTACAAACACTCCCTGACTCCAGATGATCTGCCACCAGTGAAGGCAACGCTACTCGATGAAATACTTCTGCGACAACTTGCAGAAGCAATTGGTAGTCTGTTTCATAAAACGTCGAATGGTTCTACTTTACGGTCTTTATTGTCAAGTTGTCACTGGTATTTCAAGGCTAATACTTATCCGATGACATTAGTCATTTTCTGCTATGACATCAAAACGTACTGGCAGATGATGAATGCTATTCCTGATATCCTTAACAAGTTGAAGCAGTTTTCTAATGCTGCCAAAATCCGCCTCTTTTCTCCACTTGATAAGGGAGTGCCTTGGGAAGTTGCGATGGATGAACTATCAGAAGATGGTTAATAAGTTTTGATATTTTCTTGAATGATTTTGTAGGGTAGATCACGCTGTTGTGAATCTACCCTAGCAATTTAAATATTTTCGACGGACCCAATTTAGCAGATTTATTTTGTAGTGCGTTCGCGAAGCGTGTGCTTTGCACTCACATCTTACTTGCTGAATATATCACGGGAGCGAGATAGTCGCAACTTCTGTCATAGCTGTAGTGGCAAGGGGATTTTGCTTTCTGTTTCCCCTTCTCCACCTCTATTCTTCCAAACCACAGGCTGATACACTTGCCGCCATATGGGACTGGTGAAAGTTGCATATAATTCTTGTGCAACTTCTAAAATTCCTGCATAGCCTGTATGAAGACAGTGACGTTCTTGCGAAATGGAAAGGAAAGGAATTTTGGCTCTGTTGGCACTCTCTTGAAAGCGACCATCAGCAATCAACATCTCAGCCTTGTTTTCTATAATGAGGTGTTGAATTTCTTCAAGAGTGTCTTTTTCCAAAATTATGCTATCTTGGTTGAGCAATCTTTTGATTCTGGCTCTATCTTCTTGATTATGTGCATCAGTGCTAATGGCAATCACTTCCATACCTAAGTTCTTTGCTACTGAGATTATGGACCAGCTCTTAAAATCGTCAGGAATAATTAGAACGCGCTTACTCTGAAGGCGATCGCGATAAAGAGTTAGTTTCTCTTGTATGGCAGAAGATTCTTGGGCAATCAATTTTTCTGTACGTTCCTGTAAATCGGCGTCACCCAAGTGAGTTGCAATATTCCTCAGACAAAGGCTAATGTCTTCAATGCTATGCAAAGACTCTTCAATGTAGGGAATACCAAAGCGCTTCTCCATCTTTCGTGCCATGTTGACCAATGCCTTAGAAGAAATGACAACGTTGAGCTTGGCACGGTGGGCATAGCAGAGTTCTCTGTAGCGAGCATCACCCGTAATTCTTGCTAAGACTCGGATACCTAATTTTTCAAACAGCGGTAGAACTTTCCTGATGGAACTATTAATATTATATTCACTAATAAGGTTAATATCATACGGAGTAGTATAATTTGGTTCGCCTGTACCGATAACGTGTGAAAGGATTGCGTCACTAGCAATGCGAGTGCCCAAGTTTTGACTACCAACAAATCCTGGAGCAATCACAGGGATAGTTGGTATTCCTGTTTGATTGGTGACATCTTTGCAAACTCCTGCTATGTCATCTCCAATTAAGGCAGTGATGCAGGTGGAATAAACAAACACTGCAGCAGGTTTGTAGCGTCTTTGCAACTCTAGAATACCTTTGTAGAGCTTTTTGGCTCCACCAAAAATGATATCGCTCTCATCCATATCACTGGTAAAGCGTATCTTGTGTAGCATGGAACCAGAATAAAGACTGCTACAACTTCCCCAAGCACTGGTAGCACAGCCACTTGGTCCGTGGACAACATGAGCAGCATCGGTGATGGGTACAAGAGTCATCATTGCACTATCAAAAGCACAACTCCCTTGAGCTATTCCAGGCTGGGGTAATTGTGTCTGTTTTTGGCAATTATGTTTGCGTTCTGCCTCACTGGACAGATTGTTTATGTTTCCTGGGGATTTCATTGGGCATTCCCTGTGAATTTAAAGTATGGGAGAAAAGGGAATGGGTTATGCTCCATTCCCTAAAACATCAAAAACCAACCAATATAAAAGTTGACAGTCATCCGGCGCAGTTCGGCATGTTGTACGATGTTGTCACGAGGGACAAAGTGAATCATTTGAGTGCTCAATCGCGCTGCTAGAGTACTAATCAAATCGACTTCGCGGTCAACTTTACGGCTATTACAAATTAAGCCACCCAACCGTACACCACCAGTGTGAGCGTACTTGAGAATACCACGAGAGATATTGTTGGCAGCAAACATTGCCATCATTTCACCAGAGGTCACGATGTAGATTTCTTGTGCTTTACCTTCACGGATAGGCATCGCGAAACCACCACAAACCACGTCACCCAATACGTCATAGCTGACAAAATCGACGTCAGTGTAAGCACCGTTTTCTTCTAAGAAGTTGATGGCAGTGATAATACCCCGTCCAGCACAACCTACACCAGGTTCTGGACCACCAGATTCTACACATTTGATTCCTCTGAAGCCAGTGAGCACAACTTCTTCAAGTTCCAAGTCTTCTACAGCACCTTTTTCTGCAGCTAAGTGCAACACAGTTGTTTGTGCCTTACAATGCAAAATCAAACGAGTCGAGTCGGCTTTAGGGTCGCATCCCACAATCAGAATGCGTTGACCCATTTCTGCCATAGCAGCAAGAGTATTTTGAGAGGTGGTGGATTTACCGATACCGCCTTTACCATAGAATGCTATTTGTCTAATTTTTTCGTCTGACATGATGAGTTCTCCTGCAATTGTGTGATTGAATCGTGCTACGGGTTCATGAGGCGTTCACTTTCGGCATGACAACAGTGAGCGCATGAAGAACGTCGCTGGAGGCGATCGCTCTACAGCAAAAATAGATGTCAGAAAAAACATAAGATTTGTTTAGTTGTGAGTTGCTGATTACTGTTGAGAAAACCAACCTACTAACTCAGCTATGACTTATTGAAGTTGTACTCTCTTAAGAGTGTTTTGAGCATTTATTTTTGGTCACGAGTCCCTAGTATTTCGTAACTAATGACTAATGACAGTCTTAAGGAAAAAAACACAATATATATTACAGAGTTCAGTGAAAATTCTGTTGTGCAGATATCACTTAATGCACAGCATGGTAATTGAATAAAGTTGCAAATTTTAGGCGCAATAACTAGCCCTTTCGTTACAAAATCTGTAGCGATTTGACGTAGATTTACCAGAGACCTGCAAGAGTATTGCATCTACCTCAATTTCTCCTTGAAGTCACTCTTGCAATCAACGCTTTTTGGATTCCTTCTATAACCTTAGCATACACCTTGCTAATTTATTTGCCAATGGCTAATTTATTTGCTCACTGAAGTTAGACGGAGTTTTTATGGTGTTAATTACATTAATAGCGATGAGCTTATTCCGTCTTTTTATTGGTATAGTCTACTAACCTATCTCACCTGTTCTCCTATGTGACACACCCTTTACATTTCCTTTGTATAGAGTGACTCAAAAACTTCATTCATTGCCAGATTTATTACCTTCTTTTCTGGTAAATATTTTTAGTCAAGCCAGAATTTTGTGAAACAGTGAGATGAGCATTCTCATAAATTAAGAAAAAGTAAAAATTACTAAAGATAGTGGCAAAAGCCTCAATTTTAAATAGTAATATCTGCTAATATAGGTTAGTCGGAAAAATATAATACAAGGAAATACTAAGAACATGCAAGTAAGTGCTCGTAATGCTCTCAAAGCGACTGTCAAAAAAGTTGTGGATGGAGCAGTTAACGCTGAAGTCATATTAGAAATTGCCCCTGGAGTAGAGGTAACAGCAATCATTACTAAAGCATCAGCCGATAAGCTTCAACTTACTGAGGGGAAAGAAGCATACGCCATTATCAAATCATCAGATGTGATGGTTGCCGTTAACTAAAAATTTTTCTTAAGAAACTCAGTTTTTGGAAGCATCCCCTAAATAGAATAAGTAGTGTGAGAGCCTCGCTCGCGTGATATATTCCGCAAGCAAGATGTGAGTGCAAAGCACATGCTTCGCGAACGCACTACAAAATAAATCTGCCAAAATGGGATGCTCCCCAGTTTTTAACTTTTATTGGGACTCCCATATATCTATGTTTGGTACTAAAGTTAAGAAAAACCCCCAGTTTGTAGCGACTGGGGGCTTTTGATTTATTCACCAGAAGATAATAGGTTGTTTTAAAAAAGCTTGTAGCCTTCAGCAAATATCTTAGCAAAATGTGTGTTATTCTTGCAATAGGGGAATCAAAAAAGTAAAAGCGCAAGCGTTTTTCAAGAAGAGTTAACATCTATCCAAAGACAGGGCTTTTACTCTTGCAAATCTGTTAAATCCGCTACGACTTTGTCTAACGGAAAGATTCAATCTCATGAAGCAGGATAGTCATCTTCGCAACAACTTGAAGTCAATTAGAACTCGTCTAGGTTTGAGCCAGCAAGATTTGGCTAACTTGGCTGGTGTGACTCGTCAGACTATTAGTGGTGTAGAGTCGGAGCAATATGCGCCTTCAGTTGCTATTACACTTCGTTTAGCAAAGGCATTGGGTTGTCAAGTTGAGGATCTATTCTGGTTTGAGCAAGATTTACCTGAGATAGAAGCAGTGCTTGCCAAATCTGTTCCTTACGGTCAGCAACTGCGAGTGAGCCTGGCAAGGGTAGGGGGAAATTGGATTGCTTATCCCTTAATCGGGAAGGATGCTTTTCGCCAAGAGATGATCTTGGCTGATGGTGAGGGAGTTACAGTAGTCAGACAGTCTGAGCTTGGTGGTCTTTCCAAAGAGAAACTGCCCAACTTTCAAGACAAGAGCCAACTAGTGACAGCTAAAGTCCGAGTTCGGCTGTTAGAGGATATTGACAAACTTGTCAACACAGTTGTCATTGCTGGTTGTTCACCTGTGCTTTCACTATGGGCAAGAGCAACTGAACGCTGGCATCCTCAATTACGAGTCCAGTTTCACTTTGCCAACAGCATTGCTGCACTGCAGAGCCTATGTCGCGGAGAAGTTCACATTGCTGGGATGCACTTATATGATCCCGCAACTGGAGAGCACAATATACCCTTCGTTCGTGAAGTCTTGGCTGGGAAGGCTGCAGTTTTGATTACACTTGGAGTTTGGGAAGAAGGACTATTGATCCAGTCTGGCAATCCACGAGGAATTAGAACCATGACTGACTTGTTAGAAGCTGGAGTCACTATTGTCAATCGTGAAGTTGGCTCCGGTAGCCGCATGCTTCTAGAACAAAAACTTCAACAAGAGCAAATACCATTTCACAATGTCAAAGGATATGAACATGTTGTGACAAGTCACCAAGATGTTGCTCAAGCTATAGTATCAGGTGTTGCTCATGCAGGCATTAGTACAGCATCTGTAGCCACCGCTTTTGGCTTAGAATTTATCCCTCTTCATCGCTCAAGATACGACCTCGTGATTCTTAAGGAATACCTGGAGGAATCACCTGTACAACAGTTGCTTAGTACCTTGGGACATCGGCGAGTTCACTCACAGTTAGAAGTTCTCGGTGGCTATGATACTAGCAGTACTGGAGATGTGGTGGCTACTGTTTAGTACTGTTTGACACTGGAATCTGGAATGGATAGCACTCGAATACGTTTGATATTGCTAACGTAACGTCCACCTTTTTGATCGCCAGGTACAACAAGACGGGCAAATCCCTGAGATGTTAACAGTGTTTGCGCTTCAGATGAGTCTTCTTCTGCATATGCAACGAGTACCTGTTTACCTTCAAAGGTTGGTTCAATTTCTCCAACTGCTATGACTGCCTCATAGCAGTCGGTGCCTTCAATCACAACATACTGCCGAAGAAAGTTGTTTTTGACTGTCGGATTCGGTTTGAGTCCTCCGGCTGCCTGGATCAGCTGCCACAAAGGAACTCCAATATAGGTATGGTTTTCTTGACCTTGCCCTGACTGAAATGTCACAGCCACTTTCGAGGCTGGCAAAGATTCAAGGTCTGATAAAGTGAACGTCTTGCTCTCTTCAACCTCACCACTCAAGCGAAACCTCTGTGAGGTGCCACCAGAACAATTTGCATAGTGTTGCCTATAGCCAGAGTCTCCATCAGCCAGAGTAGGCTGAGCTAGTCCCAATATCGATAGCGATAACGATATAAGTGCAATCCGGCGAGTCAAATGCATATACCAACCTTGTCTGTAAATACCAAATTTTTAGGTAAGCAATTTGTTTATACCATGTTCTTGTGCCCTCTTTAACGAATTTCCCCGGACTCTAAATTGTACAAAAAGGATAGCGGAGCAACTTTTTGTCGATACCAACTTCCGTGTTCTCAAAGAATATGAAATATTTAACCAGTTCTAAAAAACGCCGTTTATCAAAAAGACCTTGAATTAATATATCTAGCTCAGTTTCCCCTGGGAGTGGAAAATCTTCACCATCAATCGTGCGCCATGGCAAGAACTCTTTCCAGTTAGAAGTTAATGTCCCAACTTCTGCCCTTGTTCCACAAGCAATGATGAGGAATGCATTGTAGGAAAACAGCGTTGGAATTTTTTGTTTATAGGTTTGTAGTCGATGATAAGCTTCCAGAAGCCTAGCAGTATTATCTTTTGGATGAATCCATACAATGACGGCTAAAGGTAGTCCGTTGATAAAGACAACAACATCAAGATGGTAAGAGTCTTCGTCTTCAACAAGGACAAATGGATGAATGACCAGCCAGTCATTTAAAAGCAGATTATCTGCATCAATCAACCATACTTTGTCTTGAATTATTTTGTCATTGACCTGATATTCAACATCAATACCTTGAGTTAATAGTTTATGGAAATGCAGGTTATTTTCCAAGAGGTTTGAATTTTCCTGGAAAGTAACTTGAGAAATGACGGTATTGGTTATATCAGATGTAATCTTGGGGTTAATCCGCTTTAATGCACTACACAGACGATGTTTGAGAATAAACTGTCCTGAATCAGTGTTGCTATGTGCCCTAACTCTCGAGGGAACGTCTACCTCTAACAAGACAGTGTAACCAATCACCTCAAACCAAGTCAGCAAATCTGGTACAGCAACAGATGGTTTAAAGTTACTACTTTTACCAAGTCTTGTTGGAAGGCTAGTGACTTTATAGCAATTAGTATAATAATTGCTGTATAATTTTGCTAGGTCTTTACCAAGTAGACAAATATACTACCAACATAATGTGTACCTAAAAAATCTAGATAAACTGCTAGCTGTAACTTGCGAAAACCTCTTTCTAGGATTTATTATGATGTCAGTATAAGTACGTTAAACGTTTTATTAAAATTGACCATTCTTCAATGACTCCTGATGAGGTTTTGGAAACGGTAGAGCAAATCCTACCACATAAGCGATTTGGTTCCATTGAGCGATTAGTAGTTCGTCAATCCTGGATGGGGCAAACTTATAGTGAGATGGCACAGGGAACGGGTTATGGTAGTGACTATATTAAGGAAGTTGGGTCTCAATTGTGGCAAGATCTTTCAGGAGCTTTGGGAAGGAGGGTAACAAAAAAAAATCTGCATTTAGTCTTAAAACATTGCGCCCAATACAACGCAATGTTGGAGGCAAATGAACTCCAACAAGGACAGAGACAATATCGTCAAGCAGAAATTAGTTCTTCAGACTTAATTGCAGAAAGCGAGATAGTCTTTCCTGGCGATCCCTTACCATTAGATTCTCCTTTTTATATCAATCGCCCACCGCTTGAAGAATTTGTTTGTACTGAAATTAAACAAGTTGGATGCTTTGTGCGGATCAAGGCTCCAAGGAAGATGGGGAAAAGTTCGCTATTCAATCGGTTGATTGCTCATGCTAAAGAACAGGGTTATCACATCGTCTATTTAGACTTCCGCGAAGCTGATGAATTTGTTTTTGCATCGCTCGATAGATTTTTGCGTTGGTTGTGTGCCAATACCAGTAGGCAGTTGCACCTAGCTCCAAGGCTGGATGATTACTGGGATGCAGATATGGGAAGTAAGGTCAGCTGCAAAATCTATTTTGAAGCGTATCTGCTAGAGCAAATCGATAGACCTGTTATCTTGGCTTTAAATGAAATCAATCGGATTTTAGAGCATCCGCAAATTGCCCAAGACTTCATGCCAATGCTAAGATTTTGGCATGAACAGACAAAGCAAAATCAAACTTGGAAAAATCTGCGATTGGTTGTGGTTCACACCACAGAAATTTATATCCAATTGAAGCTCAACCAATCACCTTTTAATGTTGGGTTGGTAATTGCGCTGCCACCGTTTACAATGATGCAGGTGCGGGATTTGGCAATCCGCTATGGACTAAATTGGGCAATCAGTGAGTTTGGGGCGCAATGTCTTGCATCTTTACACGCCATGGTAGGAGGGCATCCTTATTTGGTAAATCTTGCACTTTATCATCTGTGTCGAGAGGAAACAGAACTTCAACAGCTATTACAAGCAGCACCAACACCATCTGGAATTTATAGTAACCATCTACGTGAACACTTAAGCATACTTAAAACTGAGCCACAATTGGCATCAGCGATGCAACAGATTGTGACGGCAAAAGAGAGCGTCCCATTAGACGCAATCACCGCTTACAAGCTTGAAAGTATGGGACTGATCGAGCTGGTGGGCAATCGGGCAACACCTAGCTGTGAGCTGTATCGTCTTTATTTTCATCAACAGCTTGGAGTGCCTGTTGGATAAATTGAACATGACATATGAGTAATTATCGTTACCAAGTTGGTGGTACACTTAGCAGCGATGCTCCTAGTTACGTAGAACGACAGGCAGATGTGGAACTTTATGAAGCCCTTAAGCGAGGTGAGTTTTGCTATGTACTCAACTGTCGGCAAATGGGAAAATCCTCCCTCTTGGTCAGAACAAAGCATCGCCTACAACTTGAAGGATTCCAGTGTACTACTGTCGATCTCACCAATATTGGTAGTGAAAATATTACTCCGTCTCAGTGGTATAAAGGAGTTGTCGCAGACCTATGGTTGGGTTTTAAACTATTAGAAAAAGTTAACCTAAAAACCTGGTGGCAAGAACAAGAAGATTTCTCTTTAATCCAGAAAGTTAGTCACTTTATTTCGCAAGTCTTGCTAGTTGAATTTCCTCACGAAAAACTATGTATTTTTATAGATGAAATAGACAGTATTCTTAACCTAGATTTCTCAGTAGATGACTTTTTAGGATTGATAAGATTCTGCTACAACCAACGGGCAGTGAATCCAGATTATCATCGGATTACATTTGCTATCTTTGGTGTAGCAACCCCATGTGATTTAATTCGAGATAAAAATCGCACCCTGTTTAATATTGGGAAGGCTATCGAACTGCACGGGTTTAACTTAAATCAAGTTCAGCCTTTAGCGAGAGGGCTAGCAGTTCGAGCAGGTAAGGCTGAGGTTGTTCTCGAAGAAATCTTAACTTGGACTGGAGGACAACCTTTTCTCACCCAGAAACTGTGTCAATTGGTTGTCAGTTCGAGTCATGACACAGTGAGTGGAACGTTGACTATTCCGCCTGGTACAGAAGCATTTTGGGTGGAAAATCTTGTTAACTCACGTATCATTCACAACTGGGAACCGCAGGATGAACCGCAACATTTACGAACCATTCGCGATCGCCTCCTATGTGATGAACAAACGGCAGGATCTTTACTAGGTATTTATCAGCAAGTTCTCGCAGGGGAGGAGGTGCCAACGAATGATAGTAGAGAACATATGGAATTGCTTTTATCTGGTTTAGTTGTCAATGAAAAGGGACTTCTAAAGGTAAAAAACCAAATTTATAAAGCAGTCTTTAACTTAGAATGGGTTGCTCTCCATCTGCAAAATCTACGTCCCTATGCAAAAAAGTTTAAGGATTGGAATGCATCTGGTAAGCAAGACGAGTCTCAATTGTTAGTGGGGATAGAATTACAAGAAGCACTGGCTTGGTCAGAAAATAAAAAGCTAAGTAGCCTAGACTATCACTTTCTCGCTGCAAGTCAAGAACTGGCAAAACGAGAAATTGAAAGTGATTTAGCAGCGGAAAAGCGCGCAAGACAAATTGAACAAGAAAAAGCTCAGTTTACTATCCAAGCTACTAAGCAGGCAAATCAAATACTGGTAAATGCACGGAAAATTGCGAAACAAAATGCCCAGCAAATACGTCTAGCAAAGACTTGTATCGCGAGCATTGCTGGAGCAGTTGCCGGTTTCGTGATTCTTTTGCGTTTTATTGGTTTGTTACAGGGAATGGAGTTGACGCTGCTAGATTGCTTTTTTCAAACACGTCCTCCAGAACCAATTGATCCTCGTATTGCTATTGTGACGATAGACGAATCAGATCTTAAGCAAATTGGTCAGTCTCCTCTGTCGGATCAAGTGGTAGCACAAGCAATCCGGATATTAAAGAGCTATAAACCCAGAGCACTTGGGCTAGACTTGTATCGAGATGTGCCTATTATACCAGGTTCGCAGGAATTAGTAGAACTGTATAAAACAACTCCAAATCTCATTGGTATCGAGAAGGTGGTGGGGAGAAAAATTGCCCCTGCGCCAGTTTTAGCTCAATTAGATCAGGTGGGTTTTGCTGATCAGGTTATAGATGGAGATGGTAAGCTACGTCGCGCCTTGCTTGCAGTTAAACTACCCGACAATAAATTAGGTTTCAGTTTCGGCTTGCAATTGGCATTACGTTATTTACAAGACTTTGGGATCACTCCCAAATCTCTCAGCGATCATCCCTATCAATTACAGCTAGGGAAAGCAGTGCTTGTTCCCTTTGGGGGAAATGACGGGGGTTATGTCCGTGCTGATAGACTGGGCTATGAAGTTTTACTCAACTTTCACGGTACCCAGCAACAGTTCCAGACTTTTTCACTGACAAATTTATTAGCTCACAAAATACCACAACAATCAGGGAATGATATCGACTCTTCAAAAAACCCTGTTGGGCAAGAAGAAACTGCTTTTACAGGACGCGTCGTTTTAATGGGAACCACTGCTTCCAGTATCAACGATTTATTTTCAACGCCTTATATGAACTACAAGGGTCACTCAAAACAAATGGCTGGGGTGATGATTCACGCCAATATCATCAGTCAAATTTTGAGTGCAGCCTTAGAGGGAAGAGGAATGATGCACGTGTGGTCTAAGCCAGTTGAGTTTCTCTGGATTTTGTTGTGGTCTACAGTGGGAGCAGTATTAAGTTGGCAGTTTATGTCATCTAAAGCGATCATTGCAAGCATTACGATAACAGGGGGAGGGCTCCTAGGAATTGCATATCTTGCCTTTTTACAAAATTGGTGGATTCCTACTGTCCCTCCGATGATTGGTTTAGTGCTTGCTGCTGTGATTCTGCCAATTGCTACAACTAGGCAGTCAGAAAAAATACAACTTTATCAGACTGTGGAATCACTAGTTGCTATTGCTAAAGAGCAGCCTGCTGCAGCACAGATTGCAATTGAATATCTCAAACAAGCAGAAAGTCAAGAAAATCAAGCGTTGATTGAGAAAATACTCGGGATGAAACGAGATCAGATGCAATTTTGAGCGATCGCTATTGTCCATCTCAAGGAATACTATGAGGGTGTAGAAGTTTCACCCATAAAGAATTTTGGTATGCGTACATTCTCCTTCTGTTTTGGGCAACTACGGCAATGGCTAAAGAACTGCATAGCTTTAGGATTATTACTTTGTCTGGTTTTGGGCTATTCACTTCCTGCACAAGCTGCTAGTTCTGCGAATCCACAATTGGAACGGCAAGTCTTACAAATCATTCGCCAACACCCAGAAGTTATTCTGGAGTCTTTACAAGCATATCAGCAGCAACAACAACAACAGCTGCAACAAACACGACAGGCATTCTTACAGGATTTAAAAACGGAGCCCCTCAAGGTCATTGGCGAATCGCCCACGACTGGATCACCCAACGCAAAAACTGTACTCGTAGAATTTTCAGATTTTCAATGTCCTTACTGTGCTGAGGCTCATAAAACGCTAAAAGATCTGATCTCAAAACATCACGATGACATCAAACTGGTTTATAAAAATTTTCCCCTAACATCAATTCACTCTGAAGCTTTACCTGCTGCCAAAGCTGCTTGGGCTGCATTTCAGCAAGGAAAATTCTGGGAATATCATGATGCATTATTTAGTCAGCAACAAAAGTTGAGTGAAGCGTTATATATAGATATTGCCAAAAAATTGAATTTGGATCTTCAAAAATTTGAACGCGATAGACGTCTTGCTGATACAGCAATCCAAAAAGATATTGCACTAGCCGAAAAATTAAGGCTTTCTGGTACACCCTTCTTTATCATTAACAGTGAAAATTTCTCGGGTGCTGTACAAATCTCTGATATCGAGAAAATTTTCTCTGATAACTCTAAATAATTAGCTGATATCATCACACTGTACTTGCATGTAAAGACTCATGGCTCAAACCGATCATAATGGTACTTGAGCCATGATTTACAGAGATATTCCCTGTAAGTACTGAAATATACTTGACAAATTTACTACAAATAAGCTATGGGATAGATTTTTAAAGTTATCTTTACGTTTTTGGTTCTTAATGGTACAAATAAATATCGTTAGGATTTCAGTGTTCTTGATCAAAATCAGCATCATGAAAGAGTTCCTAGAACTCACGGTGCATCTAAGTAACCGAATTAGTACGTAGACATCAATCGTGAGGTAATTAATGAGAGCTGTGAAAACTTGCGTAGTTTTAAGTAGTATTTTGGCGTCAATATGGTCTTATCAAATCATTAAACCCAGCCCCTCTTTTGCACAATCTATACCTAAAACTGAGTTAGCCAAAGCAACTTATCTTTCACAGTTGGAACGAGATGTAATTGCTGAAATGAACAAGGTACGAACCAATCCTCAGGGATATATTCCTGTTTTAGAAGCTTACAAAAAGCGATTTCAAGGCAATCAAGTTAAAATTGCTGATAATTTGTTTTTGCAAACAACTGAAGGAGTAAAAGCTGTCGATGAGGCGATCGCTTTTCTAGAAAGAGTCACTCCTGTAGCGCCTCTGACTGTTTCTAAGGGAATGTCTTTGGGTGCAAGAGATCTTGTCAACGATGAAGGTGCAAAAGGTATTATTGGTCATTACGGCAGTGATGGTAGTGATCCCCCAAGTAGAATCAATCGCTATGGTTCTTGGGAAGAAAGTGCAGGAGAAAACATCAGCTACGGTTCACACTCTGCTCAAGATATTATTCTTCAGTTGATGGTTGATGATGGAGTTCCTTCACGCAGTCATAGACACAATTTCTTTAACCCCGATTTCAAAGTAGCAGGAGTTGCTTTTGGAACTCATGCCAAATACAAAGCCATGTGCGTGATCAATTATGCTGGGGGATATAAAGAGAAGGACAACCTGGTGATTGGTCGTTTGTAATTACCAAATACGACTGGATAGGATTTAAAAAGTTTATTGCTTCTCGAAGTCCGGAACTACGTGTGTTCCTCGTCTTTGTCATGTAAATCATTTATCAGATAAGCCTTTAGGCCCTTATGTCACCTATGACGCACTCAAGCTACACATTTGTTCCTAATGGGCGAGCATGAGTTGTTCATCTAAACATCTCTCAGTGTCTTTTCATAGATAACTAGGAGATTTTTCTCGCTCCTATGACGTCAAAGATGGCAATAGAGGGGGGTCAGGGTAATGGGGAGAGACACCCCATCACTATATCGGCTTAAAGGGGTAATATGACATTGAGAAGAGAATAAATACCAATGCGGTCTTTTGCTATCAGTTAGCAGATGTTTCCAACACTTCTTGGATAAAGAAGCAATGGGGAATTGTTGATGGCAAAAATTAACCGTTATAGGATATTTCGTCTTTTCATGTGTCTGTAGCAACTATCATGAGTACCTGCATTTATCAAAAAAATAGCATGCATTATTAACAGGATTATGAAGCGAAAAATTATTATGAATAACTTTTTATCTATTCCAGAGATAAAGAATCCAGGAGATTTTTGGTAAAGAATATGTTATTTGATAACAATCAAATAATTCCAATTGTTACTGGAAAACATAAATAATGTAAAAAAGATTTTTTATGTTTTCTTGACTTGCAGTTATCAGGGTTGAGCCATCTTTTAATTTTTTCCGGAAAATATATTAATCTCATGTTATGAATAAATAAGTTCCCATCTACCATTCATATGTTCTACTTTCTTCATTTACGCTACAAACTCTTAAATTTGACACTCTAAGCTTCAAGAGTGACTACCAATACAATATCGTTGTATAGCGCATTTCCAACATTTATACTTCTCGGTTAGTCACCTTTGCATTTCACTACACGCAATTGAGTAGGTGAATAAAATTTAAATGTACCTCTACTTAAAATGGTGTCAAGCATACCTCAGTCACTGTTAGTAGAAGTTTGCGATTCGCGTTATTTCAGCAATAAATTTTACTGAAATGATGGGCATAAATCATAAATCATAAAGCATAGTTACTGTATGCCATGTCCCATTTTCAGTTATGAACAGTAAATCTTAGAATACTGTTATCCTTTGTAGCTACCATTTGTAGCAGAATTAGACCAACACATGTGAACTGATGAAATTTGTTCACATAGTCTCTTTGTAATTGAGAAGAAGTCCTTTCGTTTAAAGCAATTAGTTCTTTATTACTAGTATTCAAGACTTGCAGCTACAACTAAGTTATTTCATCCCTAAACTATGTTTATGAATACCCTTCCTATTGGTAGATACAGATTCTTTCAAGCTTTACAGCCACTATCGCTATTAACTCAAATAACTGGTCAGTCTACTAAAGGTTGTTTAAAAGTCTTTAGCGCTTCAGCTTCTTGGTTATTCTATTTTGATGAAGGTAAGCTGATTTATGCCTGCTATGCTGATAAGATGTTTGATCTTCTTTATAAGAACTTACAGCGACTGAGCAAGCAAATTCCTACTCTTCAGCAGGGAGTCTATAAGCAAGTACGAGCGATATTTGAGACTGGTATTGATAATAAAGCAATACCTAATCCTGATTATCTTGCTATTTGCTGGTTAGTTAGTCAAAAGTACATAACACCTCCACAAGCAGGAAGACTCATAGAACAAATGTCATTGGAGGTTATGCATTCTTTCCTAAGATTACAAGAGGGAAGTTATGAATTTACTCATCAAAGTTTTTTAGATAATATGCCCAAATTTTGCCACTTAGATCAGTTCTTACTCATCGAAAATTGTCATAAGCAATCACGTAATCCTCACAACATTCAGTCACAAGCTCAACATCAACACCTTCCAAATTCCAACCCACAACCGCGATCATCTCAACCGAAAAGTGGGCCACAATCACCAAACCATAATAGTATTTTACCTCCCCGTCTAAATATTAACAGTAATGGTCGTCAGCAATCTCATCAGCAATCTGTAGCTAAAAAACCATATACAGTTTTCTGTGTTAGTAACAGTTCACTAGTATTAAGTAACATTAAAAGTTGTCTGGATGAGCAGTTTTTTAGCTTTATTGGAGTTAGTAATTCTTTGAAAGCTTTAATACAAATCATTCGGATCAAACCAGATCTAATCTTACTAGATACTGAAATGACACATTTAACTGGATATGAGTTATGTTCTTTATTACGTAAACATTCTTATTTCCAAACAAAGCCTGTCATTCTTATTGCCGAGCAGTTACATTTAGTACATAGATGGAAGGCAAAAGTGGTGAGAGCATCAGGTTCTTTGGCTAAGCCTTTTACACCAGTTGAACTACTAAAAATAATATTTCGACACATAAAGTGATTACGTGTGAGTCTTACAAATTTGGGTTATAGAAATCCTATCTATTAGATATACCAATTGCTACAAAGAAGAGAAAACACAGATTGCTAGGTATGAAATGCCAGGTGTCATACAATTTCACGAAATTTTTGATATAAATTTATTCCCTTGTCTTCCCAGTTGGCAAGCGTATCAAATTGATAGTGAATTGGTATCACTTGAGTCAGCAGAGTGGCAAGGAGTACGATTACGTAATTCTTATGTCAAAAATTTTTTCAAAAAAATAGTAGATATATAGCAGAAATTATCAGCAAGGTTGAGTAACGTCAAAGTTAGTTAAGTTTGTCATTTGTCATATATCAATGACTAATGAACGCCAATTGCCTAGGTTGGACTCATCCTTCTGTAGCAATGGCTCCCAATAATCAAGGACTGATAACTAACCAATAATGACTAATGATAAAAAACTAGAAATCCAGATTCAGTTTCTAGAGAAAGCATCAGATTATCTAAATACACTGGAAGCCGTCTTATCAGAAGCAAGAGATAATAATCAGATCGCTTTACCAAAAATCAATGCTGCATTGGAAGCTACTCATTCTATTAATTCTGGCGCGAGTATAATAGGGTTTCGGATTCTAAGTGATTTAGCTCATCGTCTTGAAGACGTATTTACACTATTAAAAATCCGCAAAAACTTTTTAGAGCTTGATACTGATTTGTATAGCCTACTACTATCTGGGGTAGATTGGCTACGTCAAATAATACAGTTATATTCAGAAGGTCATACTGTTGATGAGCATTGGTTGGCTGCCTTTTGCTATCCAGTTTTTGAAGAACTACATGAACTTATAAGCAAGCCAACTGAGCAAAATTTTCACGTGAAGTATGACAAATTAGTCAAACAGCTACAGAAACATGAACAGCATGAAAAAAAACTTCAAGTTTCTGTTACACAACTTGAACGAGTGAATGATTTGGAGGATTTTGCTATTCGACCTCTAAGTTTTCAGGTGCAAGTTGAAAGGCTATATAAACTCATTCGTCACCTAGGCAATCGTGTTAAAAATATTGAGCGAGAAAATCATCAGCTACATTTGACCTATGCAAAATTGACACAACACCAGGTACAAACTGACTATCCATTAAATAGTTCTTTAAGAAGAGACAACCACAATGAGCTAAATGTCTCATACCAAACCCTGGTAGAAACTATTGTTAAGATTCAAGAACTTACAACTAGTATTCAACGTAGCTTAGAGGATACAGAGCAAGTTAATTGCTTGTTGAATAAAACTGCACAGCAGCTGCAGCAGTCCTTAACTCGGGTGCATATGCGTCCACTATCAGAGTTAGTTGAGCACTTTCCTCAAGTGTTGCACAACATGAGTAGAGAGTACGGTAAGAATGTGCATCTGAAAATTGAAGGTGCTAATACCTTAATTGAGGATAGTATTTTGGAGGCTTTGAATGAGCCACTCATGTACTTGTTGCGTAATGCCTTTGAATATGGTATTGAAGAGCCTACGACTCGTAGAGCCTGCGGTAAGCCAGAACAAGGATTAATTGAAATTAAAGCGACTCATCATGGAAATCGCACCTTAATTACTGTCAGAGATGATGGTCGTGGTCTTTGGGAGGAGAAAATACGTTCTTGCAAGTCAGTAATGAGCTTAGAGCCAACTCTACTGACGCAATTGATAGATGAAGAAGTCTTATCGGTAATTTTGAAGACTGAGTATAGTAAATCTATGCAAGCAAAGGCAATGTGTTGTTACAGTGTAGGCATGGACGCGGTTTGCAACCAGCTGAAACTTGTTCAAGGAGAGATGACGGTTGATACGGTACCAGGGGTTGGAACGACTTTTACGTTGTCAGTACCGTTTACGTTGTAATTCAGTGATTTTCCAAGCTTAAATTGAACCGCATCTATCAAATGTAGTGGGAGCATCTTGCTCCCGTTTGGTAGTAGCGAGCTTTCCGGCCCGCACTACCCCTGGTTTCTCAACACTTTAGGACTAATGCTCTTGCTTTGATAAAACTGCATGCATATTCACCACTGCACCAACTACGACAATTGCCGGTGCTTCAAACCCAGTTTTCTCAACTTGCTCGACAATTGTCCCTAAGTGATCAATCAATTCTTCCTGATCAGGTCGTGTACCCCAGCGTACCAATGCAATTGGCGTTTCTAAACTCAGCCCGGCTGCTATAAGTTGTTCTACGATGTAAGGTAGGTTGTGAATTCCCATGTAAATAACTATTGTTTCTGAGCCGTGGGCGATCGCATGCCAATTGATTGCTGGGTGATACTTACCAGATGTTTCATGACCAGTGACAAAAGTTACTGACGAGCTATATAGCCGATGCGTTAAAGGAATACCTGCATATGCTGGAGCTGCAATTCCCGATGTAATACCAGGCACAACCTCTACTGCTATCCCGGCGTTGATCAATTCTTCCATCTCTTCACCGCCGCGACCAAATATAAATGGATCGCCTCCCTTCAGACGCACCACAACAGCATGGTCTTGTGCTTTATCAATCAGTAACTGCGTAGTTTCTTCTTGCATTAATGAATGACGTCCGCGCCGCTTGCCAGCATTAATTTTTTCGGCTTGAGGATTAACCATTGACAAAACAGCCGGACTGACCAAAGCATCATAGATGACGACATCAGCGCACTCCAATAACCCCTTTCCTTTAAGGGTCATCAACCCTGGATCTCCTGGTCCAGCACCCACTAAGTAAACCTTACCCAAAGTCTTGGTATTTTCCTTATCATCATTGTGGCTGACATCTTGTTCGCTATCTGCTTTGCAGTTCATCTTTTTATTAAATCCCAAATCAGATCGGCTACTTCTACACTCGCTCCCAAAGGTTCTGTTAGGTGGAAATTTACCCCAGGAAATTGTAATTTTAGCTCTTGTTGCTTGCGAGCGATCGCATCAGTTATTCCACCTGCAAATAGAAAATACGGCACAATGGCAATTTTTTTGTATCCTGCAATTACCAACTCTTGTACCCGCGATTCTAAACTTGGCTCTACAGACCAATAAGCAGTCACAGATCTTAAAGTCTCAGCTAATGCTTCTACTGGCTCATGTGAGAGAGGACGACGGCTACCATGAGCCAAAAGAATCCTCGCTTCTACATTTGTAGCCGCTAACTGCTTCTCTAATAAAGCTCCTAAACCAGGGTGGCTACCTAAATATGGTTGTATGTTTATCATGATATCTTGACCCAAAGCTTGGCTAGCTATCAGGACTTCAGATGGAATATCTTCCATGACATGCACACCAGGTAGGAGAAATAGGGGTAAGATTTTTAGGCAATTGTATCCTTTGGCTATATTGATGTTTGCAAATTTTTTGATCTGATTTTGTAGAGGCTCAGGACTGAATTCTAGGTATGCTGTCCCTACTAATATTTCACATTTTGGCACTGAAACGACACCACTTGCTGGCCTATCTTTTTGATTGTTACTATCATCCAAATCTTGTTGCACCTTCTTACATACCAATGATGCCAATTGCTGCATAGCAGTAATTTGGCGTGGATCTTGACTACCGTGAGATACCAACAGATAAGCAGATGGCATGAACAAAAGTATAAATAGAAGGTGTGAATTTTGATATATTATAAATTATAAATAAAAAATAAAGAAAAATACATAAATGCAAAACTGCTCTCCAAGTAAGCTTGTGAGCCATTTTTGCTCTAAGTTGCATCCAAGAACTGGAGGGGAAGAAACAGATACTCTCTTCCCCGGTTAATCTTGCTCAATTCAGTGAGAAACTGAAATTAAGATTTCACTTCTCTAACAGGGTCAGCAATGTAACGGAAAGTTGGTTCTGAGTTCCAAGGACCACGTTGGTCTTCTTTCCCATTAGTAGATAAATTGTAGTAGATATCAACAGTATTATCAGGTTGGATATTACCAAAGAATGGGTCAGTCAATTTACCCAAGGAATCTAGTGCCTTCATAAACATTTGGGTATGGGAAACTTCCCTTGTTAACAGATGAACAAGTGTATTTTTAGTACCCTCGTCAGTCGATAGTTTAATCAACTCTTCATAGGTTTGACGTGCACCAGCTTCAGCAGCAATGTCAGCTCGCAGATCACGTACGACATCGCCACCTTCATTGATATATTTTGCAGACCAAGCATTACCTTGACTATCTAGCAAGTGTGGTCCCATACCCCGTACTGCGAATAAAGTACTCTTGTAAACTTCGGTTTGGTCAACATTTTTGGTGTGGGCTTCAATGAGTTTGCCAACCATTTCTAAATGACTAAACTCTTCTATGGCAATGTCTTGTAACATATCCCGGATACCAGGATTTTCACAGTGGAAAGATTGAGTCCAGTACTGCAAAGCTGCTGTTAATTCACCTGTTGCACCCCCAAACTGTTCTAAAAGCAGTTGGGCAAAACGTGGATTAGCTTCATTCACATCAACAGTATGAATTGGTTCTTTTTTGTGAAAAAACATTGGTTACTTCCTTGCTTTTGAAAGAAAATTGTTATCAACTTATTAAGAGTAAGTTATGTTAAACTTTTGTAATCCTTATAGAAATTGAGAAGCTCTGTTCTTTTCTATCTCTTTTCCCAATCTAATAAGATTACGATTCTAAGTTTGGTGAGCAAAGAAACATAGCTATGCCCTTGCTGGAGTCGTCCATCCTGCAAATGGAATCAATAACTTTTTTTCACCTACTTAACTCTTAAAAGTTGAGTATTTTGAACACCTAATTAACAAGATTAAACAGAAGCAGCCAGTTGGAACCTGCATCTAGAGAAGGACTTGCTATTGAAGTGTCTCTATCAAAAGTTGTCATTCTTCGGAAGGCTTGCCAAATAATACATTTGTTCTTATGAGGAGCAAAGTGCGGAGCAAAACACTGTTTGCCCCTAGAGGAATATTTTACTGCTTTTGGGTATTGTAAGTATAAAACTTATCAAACGCACCCACAGTCTCTATTTTGTATGCAGGTAACCAGGAATTCAGTTTGAAATCTGTACGGTAAATGCTAAAAAGAATCAAATTTTGCCTCTGTGTATTACCTGCTATGATAGCTCGCATCTTTGGATGTGCTGAATCTACCATTTGCGGGCAATTGAATTTCATTAAATTTTCAAATAGGTTGGTGGTTTTCTTACAGACATTCTTTTTTAAGTATTCTGTTAGCTGTTGCACAGCATAATCTTCATATTCAGGCTTATTAGGATTGGTCTTTGCCATTGCCACCCCTAAACCAGCTAGTCCAATGACTCCCAAACATGTAATAATAGTTACAAATTTCATGTTCCTCGACTGTGATTTGCGCTTAGTCCCTAGACTCCGGATTAAATAAGTCCGTTCCTACAAAAAACTTTGGATCAATTTACTAGAGACATGTTATAATCAGAAACACAAACAGTGATGGCGAGCGTAGCCAAGTGGTTAAGGCAGTGGATTGTGGTTCCACCACTCGTGGGTTCGAGTCCCATCGTTCGCCCTTTTGCTTCCTTTAATACCGTACTCTTCCAAGCTGACGAATTTGCCTGCCTATTCTCAGCATGCATTGGTGCTCAAAAAAGCAGCCATCAGTATGACATTTCTGGGCTGCTGTTGAAAAAAGAGTTTGATAAATGCAAAATAGTCAGATTCTACTAAAAGATGCCAAGTAGAAAGATGGTAGTTAACCCACATAAGGCAAGCAAGGAGAAAATCAGTATGTTACCTATACTGTGGTCCTGAACGGTTACTTGATGTGTATGTTCATCCATACAAATCCACCCTATTTTCAATACCTTAGTGCAATTATAAATAGCTTGAGATAAGTGCCTCTTCGACTATAACGAATATGTTATTTTAATTTATTTAATTCAAAACTCTGGATGCTTTCAATATCAGAATATTTAACTTTTGTTGCATTACGACAAACATCCATATCTATCTTCTACCTACAAGGATTGTTAGAGTAACTCTTGTCAAACTTAAGGAGTAAGTCTTTAAGAGGAGTAATACTTTAATATTTCAATAATATATTTAAAATAAATACTTTACTCAAAAATAAATATGATTGAATTGATTCAATCTATCTTAGATAGTGAGGAAAAAAGCGATTTACGCTCCTTGATGAGTGAATTACGCCAGCAAAAAAATCGCTATTTACTACAAAATGATATACTTAATTTGTATAGTGAATATTGCTCTAAGTATCAAAAGCCTCAGAAGTTTTGCACTTCCTCACAACTGAGCAAACTTATTGACCATACTCAGGAGATTCTTATAGAAGGCTCAGACATCTGTGTCGTTGTCCGTCCTGCGATCGCTAGTCAGGAAATTTATCGGTTAACAGCAGACTTAAGGATTGAGCCGATGACAGTACAACAACTGTTAGACCTACAAGATCGTTTTGTTAACCGATATCATCCTAATGAAGGCGACATTCTAGAACTAGATTTTGGTCCATTTTATGATTACTCTCCGATAATTCGCGATCCCAAAAATATTGGAAAAGGGGTACAGTATCTTAACCGCTATTTATCGAGTAAGCTCTTTCAAGATTCCCCGCAATGGTTGGCACGTCTGTTTATTTTCCTCAGCCTACACCAATACAATGGTGTCCAGCTACTCATCAATGATCGCATTCGTTCACAGCAACAACTTTCTCATCAAGTCAAGAAAGCTATAGCTGCGTTAAAAGATCGCCCTCAAAACCAATCTTACGAAGAATTCCGGCAGGAACTCCAAATGATGGGTTTTGAACCAGGCTGGGGTAACACAGTCAGTAGAGTTAGCGAAACCCTCAGCATTCTTGATGAACTTATAGACTCTCCTAATCCCCAGGCTTTAGAAACATTCCTCTCTCGCATCCCAATGATTTTTAGGATAGTTCTTGTATCTATCCATGGCTGGTTTGGACAAGAAGGAGTTTTAGGACGTCCTGATACTGGGGGTCAGGTGGTCTATATTCTTGACCAAGCAAAGGCTTTGGAAATGCAGCTGCAAGAAGATACCAAGCTTGCTGGATTAGAAGGACTAAATGTTCAACCAAAGGTCATAATTCTGACCAGACTGATTCCCAATAGTGATGGCACCCTTTGTAACCAACGTTTGGAAAAAGTCCACGGAACGGAAAATGCCTGGATCTTACGAGTTCCTTTTCGGGATTTTAATCCCAAGATGACTCAAAATTGGATTTCCCGGTTTGAAATTTGGCCCTATCTAGAAACTTATGCTATTGATGCACAAAGAGAACTGCTGGCAGAATTTCAAGGTAGACCTGATTTGATCATAGGTAACTATAGCGATGGTAATTTAGTCGCGTTTCTGTTGGCACGTCGTTTACAAGTGACTCAGTGTAACGTTGCCCATGCTTTAGAAAAATCTAAATACTTATTCAGTAACCTTTACTGGAATGATTTGGAGGATAAATATCATTTTTCTTTACAGTTCACGGCTGATTTGTTAGCAATGAATGCTGCCAATTTTATTATCACCAGCACCTACCAAGAAATTGTGGGAACACAAGATAGTGTGGGACAGTACGAGTCTTACAAGTACTTCACTATGCCGGATTTGTACCACGTGGTGAATGGAATTGAACTTTTTTCCCCTAAGTTTAATATTGTACCACCTGGAGTCAATGAGAGTTACTTTTTCCCCCACACACGCACTATAGACCGAGTGGAAAGCGATCGCCTTAGAATTGAAAAAATGCTCTTTACTCTAGAAGATCCTACCCATATTTTTGGAACTCTCGACGACCCCACAAAGCGTCCTCTCTTCTCAATGGCACGACTGGATCGAATTAAGAATTTAACTGGTTTAGCAGAATCTTTTGGTAAGAGTAAACAACTGCAGGAGCATTGCAACTTAATTTTAGTAGCTGGTAAGTTGCGCGTGGAAGAATCCACTGACAACGAAGAGCGTGATGAAATTGTCAAGCTTTATCAGATTATTGAACAGTATCATCTTCAAGGCAAGATTCGCTGGTTGGGTGTGCGCTTGTCTAAAACAGACTCTGGTGAAGTTTATCGAGTCATTGCCGATCATCAAGGAATCTTTGTGCAATCGGCTTTGTTTGAAGCTTTTGGTTTGACGATTTTAGAGGCAATGATTTCTGGACTACCAACTTTTGCTACACAATTTGGTGGTCCATTAGAAATCATTCAGGATAGGGTCAATGGTTTTTATATTAACCCAACTCATTTAGAAGAGACAGGCGAAAAAATTTTAGAGTTTGTCAGCAAGTGTGAACAAAATCCTCAATATTGGAATGAGATTTCACGTCAGGGTATTGAGAGAGTGTTAAGCAATTACACATGGAAAATCCATACGAATAAACTGCTTTCCTTAGCACGCATTTATGGCTTCTGGAACTTTATATCAAAAGAAAAGCGAGAGGATCTATTACGTTATATAGAGGCTTTGTTCTATTTAATTTATAAGCCGAGAGCGCAGCAACTATTAGAGCACAATAGGGATTGTTAGATGTTAGTTATTACTTTTCTCATTAACACCAACTATTAGCTCTTGATTATTTTGTCAACTCAGACCAAGTTTGTTGACCAACTATCCCATCTACTATCAAATTTCGTCGAAACTGAAAGGATTTGACAGCAATCTCCGTCAATCCACCAAAAATACCATCGACTTGAATACGATAACCATTAGAAATTAATAACCGTTGCAAGATTCTGACAGCAATGCCGGAATCCCCAAAAGACAAACTTGGCAATTCTGGTTCAGTTTTTATTACAAATAGCTTACTTTTGCTACCCTGATAATCTGTTAACTCTGGTTTATCAGAAATCTTGGTAGGGGAAAAGTCTCGAAGTGTATTCCCACCAGTATTCGTTGAGAATACTTGCGTGCTAACGTTCTCTTGTAGGGGAGATGCTGACGAGGTCCCGAGGAAAGTCCCATTTGACTGTATAAATTCAGGAGGTGTGATTTGAGCAGTTGGAACTACTTTTGGGACTAATGGAAGTAACTGACCCCGTGTTGAGTTTTCCACGCCGTTGTCCAATTGTACCAGTGGTTGCTCTGGTAAAGTTGGCGCGGATGGTTGTCCTGTCGTTAACACGCCTGTCATCAGCAGGGCAATATCACTCATTGTATTTCATTTTACTAACAACCATAATTCCTTTGACAGACAAAATTGCTGCCATTCCGGAATGTTGCGTACTTGTCACAAAAAAAATGTAATAAATTTTTCAAAATCAGCATGACAGCATTTACCCTTCCTTTCAAATTGCTAAAAGGGGTAGCTTGTCGTCAAATCTTGCTATTTATGTATTTGATATCAAGCTACTATTATGATTTAACTTTACTTACTGTTATCTGAACGAACCCAATGTAATTTAACTAGGCTGCAAAAAAGATTTTAAAGCTATTTGTGGGCAATTTTTGCTTTTTTTTGCCCAAACAAGAACCCAGAAGGAATTCTTTCCAACTGGGTAGCAAATAAGAAAAAGGGGGAGAGTGTCGCTTCCCTATCTTTGTAAACTGCGAGGGTCAAGAGCATCCCTTAGCCCATCACCTAGTAAGTTGAAAGCCAAGACCGTCAGGATAATTAGCGTTGCTGCAGGCCAAATTAACCAAGGTTGTAACACCAAAATTGAGGCATTGGTTGCTAAAGAGAGCATGTTGCCCCAGGATGGGTCTGGTTGTTGAATTCCCAACCCAATGAGGCTAAGTATTGCTTCTGCCCCAATAAAACTGGGAATGGTAAGAGTGGCAGAAATTATTATGTATGTTGCGGTTTGCGGCAAAACATGCCGAAGAATGATGTACAGTGGCTTACCCCCCATTGCACGTGCTGCTTGGACAAATTCTCGCTCTTTAATTGAGAGTACTTGTCCACGAATCACTCTTGCTAATCCAGCCCATTCAATAAACGAAGTAATTAAAATAATCAGTAGAAAGCGCTGAGAACTCGATAGTCCTGGCGGCAATACAGCACCCAAGGTCACCAAAAGATAAATACTGGGAAAGGTCATCAACACTTCTGTGATACGCATGATGACGCTGTCAGTCCAGCCGCCAAAATAGCCAGAAATTCCGCCAATGAGCATCCCCAAGGGAAAGGTAAGAGCAACACCTACAATCCCAATAAACAAGCTTATACGACCACCATGCACTAAGCGACTGAATTGATCGCGACCTTGATCATCCGTACCCACAAGATTAAACTTTGCGGAACCAACAGCACCAAATAAATGCCAATTTAAAAGAATGCCAGGAATGAGATCCACTTCTTCCCACTTAGGTGGTAGAGGTAAACTTAGATGAAATAAACGATACTCTGGACCTTTAACAAATAGTCTCAAAGGAGAAGGTTTTGTACGGTCTACAATGAGTTCGCGATCGCCTGTATTAAGATCGGTTTTGCCCTGAGTTGTTGGATAAACATGAGGACCAATGAATTTCCCTGATTGCGAAAACCAGTAAATTTGAGTTGGTGGCAGCAGTGAACCGTTTGGTTGTGATGCGTAAGGATCATAAGGAGCAACAAAATCAGCGGCAATAACTGTCATATAGAACACCAACAGTACAATTGCCCCAAATCGAGCCAAAGGATTTTTTTGTAATCTTTGCCACCAATTCATAAGAGTGACGAGTTAGGAGTTGCAAATTCCTAATTATAAACTTTAAATTAAGTAGGTCGGTGAGAATAAACCATTATTCGTAAAAATAGGGCATAGGCAGAAAACAAGACCTAAGTCCCTACTCCCTACTCCCTACTCCCTACTCCCTACTCCCCACTCCCTACTCCCCACTCCCCACTCCTAACTCCTAACTCCTAACTCCTAACTCTTCCAACGCCCACTGTTCTTGATGATGTCTTTCATGCTCTACAACGAAGACATTTGAATAGAGATTAGCAGTAATTTGTTTTCCTTGCTGTGTCAAAGAAAGGAAACTTAGAGCATCTTGAATATAAGGATAAACTCCATTCCAGTAAAACTTGGCATAGTTCTTGCGTAAATCGGCAGGAGTTTTATAGCCTAAAACCTTAGTCATGCCGGTTTCTTCAAACTCATAGAACAAAGATGTAATCTTTTTTAAGTAACGCGGATCACTCAGTTGTCCTATCAAATCAGCAGCACGCACTAAGCCTGCAAAACTATTTGTTTCTTGGTGATCTTCTACTGCAGGTACAGGAAATCGAGTTAATTCAATATTTCTCTTGATTACCTCAGTATTTATCAGTTTATGACCACCAAAACGCTCTTCAATGAAAAGTTTAGCTCTATCAACATGATAAGGTGTAAGACTAGCGTCAGATGCCCCTGGCGGAAGATGAATCAAGTTGCCATCTTTACCCGTCGCATAAAAGCTTTCGTCCTCCCGATCTTGACGACACACTCCTTTTACATAACCAATGTCATGACACAATAGGGAAATCATACAATGTAGCCAGTCTTCGCTGGTAACACCACCTTCACGGATGTGTTTACCACGTAAAATTTCTTGTCCAACAAGAGTTACTAAAATAGAGTGTTCAACATTGTGATAGAGAGCATCGCTATTGGCAATGTTTTCTAAAGCCATGTTGCCAGCCCAAGCAATGATATCTTGGTAATCGTTCTTAAAGCAGCCATAAGTACGACTGTAGCCTTGCCGAATTTGATCTACAAATGCATCTATTAAAATTTCGGTAGCATTGAACATAAGAGTGACTCTCTACAATCAAAATTGTTTATTGATTCATAACAAGGGAAGATACAGAATTGTGATACGAAAAAGCATTTCTACAATGAGTTGTCTGCCATGTCTAAATTGAAAAGTAAAGATATCTGATAATTAATGGTTCACAACGAACACGACAAAGACAATGTAGCCAACTACAAAACATAACAACCCATTGGAAAATCGAGCAGAAGCACTTTCTGTATCTTCTGGTATTAATTTTGTTCTGTGTTAAATTTAACTTCAGTTTCAATAGATGCACAATCATATAGTCAAAGCTTGGCCTAAAAATAGGGTCTTGACAGTGATCTAGATATATCAAAGTATGTGACCTAATTCCAAAGCTGTGGAGGCGATATATGCTCTAACAGAACTTAGATTTTTGAAATATACGTAGTATTATTTACGTAGACTATTAAAAATTTTTCATAATATCCTGTGTTCTGTATTCTCCTTCAATCATTGATTGCATTCAGTAGGACTTCTGATAAACTCATATCTTCCATATCTTCCATTGTTACAGTGTCACAGATATCAAACTTTGCACCTGCTCCTTGAAGTTCATCGTCTAATACTTTGAGAAAACGGGTAGCTTGAGGATCTGTACCAACTTGAATGAAAGAAATAGCCAGTTCTTCATCACGTTCCATACGACGAGAGGCTTCAATAATCACCTTCATGACTGCTTTGCGATCATCAGGTTCTCCGTCGGTAATCACTAAGATAGTCTCACCATTTGGCTGAGTTTGCCCTGCTGCCTTGCGGGTAAAATAATTGTCTGTTGCGTGTTTGAGTACTGCAGCTAGGTCAGTCGTTCCTGAGGGATCGTTTTCGCGAAAAATTTGTCCTACCCTGCTGGATGTCACATTTTCGTAGCGCTTGAATTTCCCAGAAAATAAATAAACAGTGATGCCATCAGGGTCAAGTTGCTCACATTTATTAGCTAAGGCAAAGGTAGATTCCTCTGCTGCTACCCATCTACTTCTCCCACCCTTTTGATCTGGGGTAGCCATGCTGCCACTTTTATCGATAATTAGGGTGTAGTCACGATTTTCTAGCATTTTTACGGTCTCTACTTAGGTTGATTATCTGTTAATCATCATAACCTTGTGCTTCATCAAGGGTTTGAAGGAAAAGTTCTTCCCAACCTATAACTCAGGACTTGATCCCCAAAGTTCTGCTCTAAGCCTTCTGATAGTTTATTTCTGACAATTAAAGAGATTAGGCTGGGGTTGTTCACCTATGGAAATAAGAGGCAACAGTTATGCCTAGTGGTCATGCTAGTCACAAAAGCACTTCTGACAAACCTAACGTTAATGCTAATGGAGTGCTCGATGATGCTGCAAATAGAGATGTAGAACCTGAAGAACTTCTGCCTGAAGGTATAACCAACGCAGAGACACTTAGAACCGATGAATATGTTAACTATCCTCCTGCTACCCAGCGTCCTGATGAGGAATCAAACAGCAGTACTAAATAGAATAGAGTGAGTGAGATCTATGACTCAATCATTCTATGCAGCAGTCATCTACAAGTAATCACGGCGATTTTTTGAGACAGCTGACAACTTTAGCTGCTATTGTTGGAGCTTTCACCATCAATGTAATGTCTAACATTTTTCCGCTCAATGGAGCTAACATTGGTGAAATCTCCAACACTTTGTTTAAAAACGTCCTGATTATCCCTGCAAATTATGCCTTTGCTATCTGGGGGCTGATTTACCTTGGTTTGTTCGCTTTTGGGGTTTACCAATTCCTTCCAAACCAGAAACATGACTCAGATTTACGGAAAACAGGATACCTACTAGTCATTGCCTTAATTGCTCAAAGTGTCTGGGTTTATTTGTTTCTTTCAAGGCTTTTTGTTCTTTCAGTGGTAGCTATGCTCCTAATTTTGTTACCACTGATTGCTATCTATTTGCGCCTAGGAATTGGCACAAACTCTGTATCTAACACTAAAAAGTGGTGTGTTCATTTTCCCATTAGCATTTATCTTGGTTGGATTAGCGTCGCAACCATCGTGAATGTGGCATGTGCTTTATATTTTCAGGGGTGGAACGGTTGGGGCATTTCTGCCGAGGGATGGACGATCATAATGTCTATTATTGCGGCAGCTATTGCTATGGTTATTGCTATCCAGCGTCGAGATATCTCTTACACTGCAGTGATCGTGTGGGCATTAGTAGCCATTGCCGTCAAGCCATCAAATGGCTCAATGGTAAAGGTAGTGGCACTCTTATGTACGATCGCTCTAGTTTTGATTGTGTTGATTAAAAACGCGCGTTTTCAAATTCGCTAATCTCTATGTAACTACATTAGTTACTTGCTAGAACTCCCCGTACTATCACTATTAGAACTGGAGGAACTAGTATCTGTTTGACCATTTGTATTCGTAGGATTGTCTTGTGTCCCTTGAGTCACATTATTTCTATTGCTGTTTGATTGTGTGGAGTTTTGTTGCACTGAAGGTGTAGGATTTGCCGTAGGTTGAGATGATGAAGAATTGTCTCGGAGATTTTGCGTAGGTGCTGAACTTGCCGAGGATTGTGGTTGAGGAACAAAAATAGGTACTGGAACCTCTTTGGTTCTTTCCACAGGAACTGGAACCTCTTTAGTTCTTTCAATGATAGTGGTTTGTTTTTGAGGAGTTTGAGAGGCTTGAGGAGATGGTCTGCTAGTCGTAGGAGCTGCAGTTGGCGTAGCATTATGTTTGGCCGCTTCATCACGTTGAGTAAAAAACCAGATACCACCAGCTATTAACCCTACAAGGGCAGTTAGGAAAATACCCACTACCAAGCCGCTAGCAGCACTACTGTTATCACGTGCTGCTAAATTTTCTTCTTGATAACGACGTTCAGAAACTTGACCGTTTATATAACCATCTTGGTAGGAATTAGGATTGAGATCAGATGTTTCTGTGGTTCGTGTCACGTTAGTGTAGGTTTGACCATTAGCGTCGGTATAAGTATCTTGCCGAACTTCACGGTTATAACCTTGTTGCTCGTTTTGATTATTCATAGCTACTCATTAAACGTCCTGAATAGATTTTAAAAAACTCAAAAATTGAAATCACAAGCTTGTCTTTCAAATTTGAAAAACCACTTGCTGTGCACCTTGGTATTTTTATTAGTTGGATTTAATTATTTTAAGAATAACTTTTCCAGTCGTTTTTCTGGCTCTATCTGAAGCATGGAGTTAATTATCTGCCAGAAGAAAGACTAGGAAATAATGCAAATCTCACAACTTTTTATTTTAAATAAAAACACTGATGAATCAAATATTAAAGTAATTTAAAGACGGTTTAAAGAATTGATAAATAAAGTTTTAAACAAAATTTAAAGATTTAGAAAACACCGGTGAGGCTGGGAAACTGGGATTGCTGTACCAACTTTTACGTCCAGATAAAAGTTGTATGCTAAGTGCTGCACTTGCAGCTTTGGACAGTAAAAGGACGGATGCTCTGTAAACTTTTATGGTAGTGAAATCTGGGTGCTCAAAGCCGTTAATGAAGACAAACTCCATAAGAAGTTTGTCAAAATATTAAGATTTATCTCACTTTAGCAACATCAATGTTGTTTAAGTGAAAGCCCAACTTCAATAAATAACCAGGTTTCAGGGTTTAGAAGAAATGTAAACCTGCAACAGTTCCTACTTCTTAAGGTCTACAACTTTTGCGACAATCAGAAACGATTTAATTATTTAAGCAATCATAGTCCACTTCTAATCGGACATAGTTTGTTTCATTTAAAGGGAGAACACATTCATGAAATTGGCTTACTGGATGTATGCAGGTCCCGCTCACATTGGCACTCTGCGGATCGCCAGTTCCTTTAAAAATGTTCATGCGATTATGCACGCGCCACTAGGCGATGACTACTTTAACGTCATGCGCTCTATGCTTGAGAGGGAAAGGAACTTCACTCCAGTGACAGCAAGCATTGTTGACCGCAATGTTTTAGCACGCGGTTCTCAAGAAAAAGTCGTGGATAACATTACCCGCAAGGATGCTGAGGAACACCCAGACTTAATTGTGTTAACTCCCACCTGCACCTCTAGCATTTTGCAAGAAGACCTGCAAAACTTTGTGGAACGGGCGCAGATGGAGGCGAGGTCTGACGTCATGCTAGCGGATGTGAACCACTACCGCGTCAACGAGCTGCAAGCTGCTGATCGCACTCTGCATCAAATCGTTCAATTCTACATTGAGAAAGCTCGCAAAAAGGGCGAACTTCCAGAAAGCAAAAGTGAAAAACCCTCAGTCAATATCATTGGTATTTCTACCCTTGGCTTTCACAATCAGCATGACTGCACCGAACTGAAGCGACTCATGGCTGATTTGGGCATTGAAGTCAATGTCGTCCTTCCAGAGGGTGCTTCTGTTCATCAGTTGAAGAATCTACCCCGTGCTTGGTTTAACCTCGTACCATACCGAGAACTCGGTTTAATGGCAGCTCGTTATCTAGAGGAAGAATTTGGCACGCCGTATATAGACATTACCCCAATGGGTGTGGTAGAAACTGCTCGTTGTATCCGTAAGATTCAACAGATGATCAACAATCAAGGTGCTGATGTTGACTATGAAGATTTTATCAATGAGCAAACATTGTATGTGTCTCAGGCTGCATGGTTTTCTCGTTCAATTGACTGTCAGAACTTGACTGGTAAGAAAGCCGTCGTGTTTGGTGACAACACCCACGCTGCTGCTATGACCAAAATTTTGGCACGAGAAATGGGTATTCATGTTGTTTGGGCTGGAACTTACTGCAAATATGATGCTGACTGGTTCCGCGAGCAAGTCAGTGAATACTGCGATGAGGTGCTGGTTACAGACGACCATGGTCAGATTGGCGATGCGATCGCACGCGTTGAACCCTCTGCCATTTTCGGTACACAAATGGAACGTCACGTTGGTAAACGGCTAGATATCCCCTGCGGTGTTATTGCTGCACCTATCCATATTCAGAACTTCCCAATTGGTTATAAGCCATTCATGGGTTATGAAGGAACTAACCAAATCGCAGATTTAGTGTATAATTCATTCACTTTGGGAATGGAAGACCACTTACTCGAAATCTTTGGTGGACACGACACCAAGGAAGTGATTACTAAGGGTATTTCTGCGGAGTCTGACCTGACCTGGAACAAAGAAGCGCAAGCAGAATTAAACAAGATTCCCGGATTTGTACGTGGTAAAGTCAAGCGCAACACCGAAAAATTTGCTCGGGAACGCAATATTGGTGTCATCACTGTGGAAGTGATGTATGCTGCAAAGGAATCTGTTGGAGCTTAATCTCGGTTCCTTTTTTGGAATTTTATACAATCCTGCTGTTGGAATTTTATCAGTGGCAGGATTTTTTAATGTTTATGCCTTAACAAATCAAATGAATGTTGAAGAATTTTTTAATCAGGGATTAAATAAAAATCTCCAAGGAGATTATGAAGAAGCGATCGCCAATTACACTCAGGTGATCAAACTAAATCCCAACTGTGCTGAAGCTTACTACAATCGAGGTAGCATTTTAAGTCATGAACGAAAAGATTATCGAGCCGCAATTGAAGATTTTGATCAGGCAATAAAAATCAGTCCTCATTTTGCTGAAGCATACAGCAATCGAGGCAATGCTCGTTATTTTTTAGAAGATTATCAAGAAGCAATTACAGATTATAATCAAGCTTTGGAAATTAATCCCAATCTTGCAGAAGCTTACCAAAGCCGAGGTAGTGCCTATTTTGCTTTAGGAGATTTTCATGAAGCGATTTTAGACTATCAGCAAGCAATCCAGATGAATCCACAATTAGCAACTTACCTCAATTCTTCTCTTGCCAATGCCTACCATCAGCGAGGTCTTGCACTTTGTAACCAAGGAGATTATCAAGGAGCTATAGAAGATTTCAATCAAGCCTTGCTGCTAAATCCCAATTTAGTAGGAGTTTACAGCAATCGTGGTACTGTTCGCCAGGTATTGGGAGACCATCAAGGCGCAATTGCTGATCAGAATCAGGCACTACAGAAAGATCCTAATCTGATCGAGGCTTATCATAACCGAGGTAATGCTTACTATGGTCTAGGAGACTATGAGCAAGCGATCGCCGACTACAATCGGGCTATTTCTATGAACCCTAGCTTTGCCTCAGCCTACTACAACCGGGGTCTTGTCCATTCTCACCTAAAAAACTATCAAGGAGCAATCGCAGACTTTAATCAAGCAATACAACTGAATCCTAATGATGAGCAAGCATATTATCACCGAGGTTTGATCCGCGCCGATTTAGGAGATTATCCTACGGCAATCTCAGATTATAACCAAGCATTACAGCTAAATCCTTACTTAGCTTTGGTTTATGGCTTTCGAGCGAATGCTCGCCGTCAATTAGGAGATTATCAAGCAGCAATGACCGATTGCAATCAGTTATTGCAACTTCATCCTTATTTTGCCCAAGGGTATTGCGATCGCGGTGCCATCCGTCGCCATCTAGGAGACTATCAGGGAGCAATTGCAGATTATAATCAGGCATTAGAAATCAATTCCAATTTTGTGGAAGCTTACTATGGTCGAGCAATTGTCCGTGATGCCCTCAAAGATTTTCATGGCGCACTTGTTGATTATAATCACGTACTAAAGAGAGATGCTAACTTTTTTCAGGCTTACTGTAACCGAGGTAATGTTCGTCTGTCTCTAGGAGACAACACAGGTGCAATTGCGGACTATAACCAAGCATTAGAATTAAATCCCAATTTTTTAGAGGCTTACTACAATCGAGGTTCTACCCACTACACTCTAGAAGACTATCAAGGTGCGATTGAAGATTATACCCACGCTTTGCAAATAAATCCCAACTCTGCTGCTATCTACAGCGATCGCGGTAATGCTCGCTATGCCTTAGAAGACTACCAAGGTGCAATTGCCGATTACAATCAAGCTATTGCTATTGATCCTAGTTGCGCGGAAGATTGGTATAACCGGGGTCGGAGCCATTTTCAATTAGGGAATTTAAAAAAAGCACTGGAAGATTTAAACCAAGCCTTGCGACATCAACCAGTGTGGGCTGCAGCATACGTGATTCGGGCTGATATCTATAGCACTTTAGGAGAGTCTCAAAAAGCGATCGCAGATTTTCAAAAATCAGCTGATCTCTATCATAAAGAAGGAAATTTGCCGTATTATCAACAAATTCTCGATTTGGTAAAACAACTGCGGGAGTAGACATTTTTGTCTATAGAAGACTTTACCAGCATTAAAAATAAGGTACGCATGACATTATGTACTGAATTGGTTTTTTGATGGCTAAAAACCTATAAAATTTTGAGATCCTCCATTAAGCAATAGTCTGGGGAAAATTACAGAGGTATTTATGAGTTGGATTAAGGTTCTTTCCCAAAATGAATTACCCGCTAATGAGCGAAAAGTCGTGAAAGTCGATCAACATACTATCCTACTAGTTCACCATAATAACCAAATCTACGCTGTTGAAAATTCTTGTCCTCACTTAGGATTACCTATGAAGAAAGGCAAAATCACAGATGATGGAGCAATTATCTGTCCTTTTCACCGCAGTGCCTTTGACCTTTCTACTGGTAATATTAAGGAATGGAGTCCATGGCCGCCTGGAATTGGCAAGCTTGTAGGTATGATTTCCAAGGAAAAGGCATTGTCAGTTTTTCCAACCCGCGTAGAAGAAGGAAGTATATGGGTGGAGGTATAATTCATACGAATTTTCATCCATTTTGAAACCTAGAGTAGTGCGGGCATCTTGCCCGCTACTATCACAAGGGAACATCTTGCTTTCACTACTACCAGATGGGGGCTAGAAAGCCCGCTAGTAGCAGACGGGAGCAAGATGCGCCCACTACTTTTAAAAAGTATGATTCTCAAAACAGATGTGGTTTAACTCCATGCAGAAAAATCTTCAGCAAACTGAGAAAGAGATAATAGCTGAATTTGTGGATCATTTTGGGCAATAACTTTGTCTGCTGCAGTATTGTAACCCCATTCTGCAAGGAAGAGCTTCACATCTTCTAAGTTTGGTTGCTGTTTAACTAATTGTAATGTTTTCAGTCGATCTTCTACAAACCAGATTTTTGGTGAAGGATTTGCTTGTTGAATGAGTTCTCGCAAAATTTCATATTTTGGACGCTTAGACTCTTTGCCAAAAATCTTTTCTCTACTAATATCAACTCCTTGTTGTTGTAATAGTTGCTTTACAAAACGTCCTTCTTTCGTGGAAATGATATATAGAGGGATATCAGCAATAGTTACTTTGATTTTCTCGATGACACCTGGATAGAATTTGTGTAATTTTAGCCATCCATTTAAATCTTTATTAATCCAATTATCGCGGTTTTTATCTAAGATAGTACTAATTTCTATTGATTTGAGATTGTCTTGCTGTAATATTTGTTTTGCAATACTTTCCCAATTTTTAAGAATTTTCTCTTCAGGAATTCCCTCAACTAGTGCTTTGATTAAAACAGGCATTTCCCACCCTGTCTCAATGACAGGCCTTAGCCGATAAAATTGAGAGGCTAAGTTATCTAGTGGCGTTTCATTGGCTGGTGACCATATTTGAGAATAAGTTTGCCACGATACCTGAAAATATTCAATCAGGCCATCACAAATGACACCATCAAAGTCTAAAGCGAGAATTGTGGGAGTGCTTGCCATCATTGTTTTGAGAATTAAAACTGCTGGTTTTAGCTTATCTGACAAAATTAAATCATGCAGTTAGGATGGCTACTGCTAGCCCTTGCTAGACAAATTTTACAATACAATGGCATCAATATACTATAACTACCTGTTGTTTAGCAAATAAGTAATTTGTGAATGAGAAATGAATCTTTAGTTGCTTTTTCCATATTAGTTTGGGTCTTTAAAGCATTACTAGAAAATTATTTAGCCATCAGAGGATAAATTATAAATAATCCTTAAGATAGATGTAAAATTCAAAGGACAACCTCTAGGATAAAAAGTCGCTGCACTAGTAATTAGGGTGTAAATTTGGAGTGAAATGCTCAAAGGGTAGAGTTAATCAAAGCTGTTTGTTTACATTGTGAACGGCAATTTTGATTAATGACAACTTCAGAAAAGGAGGTATCTAGACTCTAGTCTAAAGTCTATAAACCTTTGTCCAACGACCAATTTACATGCAGAACCAAAACAACTTATGAAAATCGCTCAGGTAGCCCCCTTGTGGGAACGAGTTCCACCTCCTACTTATGGAGGAATTGAACTGGTAGTGAGTCGCTTGACTGATGAACTGGTACGCCGCGGTCATGATGTCACCTTGTTTGCGACTGGCGATTCACAAACTTTGGCTAAGTTAGAAGCGGTTTATCCTCGCGCATTGCGTTTAGATCCAGACATCAAAGAGACTATGGTCTACGAAATGCTTGCAGCTAGCCAGGTTTATCAACAAGCAGGGGACTTCGACATAATTCACTCCCATGTAGGCTTTTGGACGTTATCTCTGGCACATTTGGTGTCAACCCCCACAGTACATACTCTGCATGGCAGATTTACAGCAGACAACAGCAAGATATTTAGCCAGTATCGAACGCAACCATTCATCAGCATAAGTGATGCACAGCGTGAATTAAGTCTGAACTATATCAGCACTGTTTACAACGGTATTGACCCAAAAGAATATCCTTTTGTCGCTCAACCCCAAGAACCACCATATCTGGCTTTCTTAGGACGCTTCTCACCAGAAAAAGGACCACACCATGCGATCGCGATTGCAAAGCAAGCAGGTTGGCATTTGAAAATGGCAGGAAAGGTTGATGTCGTAGATACTGAGTTTTTTGAACAAGAGATTGCCCCTCATATTGATGGTCAACAAATTGAATTCCTTGGCGAAGTTAACCACGCTCAAAAATCTGAACTTCTGAGCAATGCAGCTATCACTCTCTTCCCAATTACTTGGCAAGAACCTTTTGGGTTGGTGATGATAGAATCAATGGTGACTGGTACACCAGTGATTGGTATGAATTTAGGCTCTGTACCAGAAGTCATTGCCCATGGAAAAACAGGGTTTGTCTGCCAAAGCTATGAAGAAATGGTAGAAAGAATTCCTGATGCATTAAAACTCAATCGGCGAGCCTGCCGAGAACATGTAGAAAAAAGGTTTAGTGTTACCCACATGGTTGATGCTTATGAAGCGGCTTATAGACAAATCATTGAAAGCCGCAAAAACCTCAATCAGATGGAGAAACTCATTCATGCTTTACAACTGACGTAGCTATGAACTTAACCCTTTGAGTAAACCAATTTATTATCCAGTTTTATCCCGATTTGTCTTTGTGTAAAGACAGCTCAAGTGCAGCAACTCTAAGTTGTCATACACATTTCTTACTCCAAAACTCTAACCAAAAACAGGATCTGGTTCTATCTGGTTATACACATCAGCACTCAGTAAAGTAAAAAAGGCTTTAAGTCTGGCTTTGAAAGTCAGTATTGCACCTTACTTACTTCTAGTATGCTGTCGTTCGAAGATCTTGTGGTCAATAGTGCAGCGTTTCTCTACTTTTTGTTAATTAGTCCAGCTGGTTTCCATTGTTGTGGTTCCAGCTTTTTTGCATTTACAGTTTATGAAAGTTGGTCTTTACACAAAAGACTGAACATGACCTCAGAAATGTTCCCAAAACCCAAAACAAATAATCATGCAGCCCTTAAGATAGATTGGTATTAACCCAAGAGAATCTCAAAAGTGTGCGCAATCTACAAGAAACCCACTTAAATCGTGCTCGTGCTAGCCTCAGACAAGCACTGTCTTGGTATGGAGATCTTCGTAAACCTGGACAGTCGCCAGCCAATTCACAATTAGCAGGTTTGGTAAAACCTGAATTAGAGGTTTTGACCTCTACCCTTAACAAGCTAGACTATAACGTGATTCGCATTGCTGCCTTTGGGTTAGTCAGTCGTGGCAAGTCAGCGGTCTTGAATGCTTTAGTCGGACAAAAAATACTTCAAACTGGTCCTCTTCATGGTGTGACTAAGTACCCTCGTTCAATCCATTGGAATCCTAGTAGCAAAGTACAAGTTGAGTTAATTGATACTCCAGGATTAGATGAAATTGCAGGGGAAGCACGAGCGCAAATGGCGCGGGAGGTAGCGCGTCAAGCTGATTTAATCTTGTTTGTCGTGTCTGGTGATATTATTCAGACAGAATATCAAGCACTGTGTGAATTAAGACAGGCACAAAAACCACTCATTCTCGTTTTTAATAAAGTCGACCTGTACCCAGACACAGATAAAGAAGCCATTTATAAAAATTTACAACAATTGGGTGGTAACAGATGGGTCACGGATGATTTAAATTTGGGTTTTACAAACGCAAGAACATCTGCTGCTCCTTTACAACCTGATGAAATTGTTATGGTAGCGGCAGAACCAGCACCAATAGAGGTGCGAGTTGAATGGCCTGATGGTCGTGTTACATATGAATGGGAGGCATCACCACCGCAAATCAGCGAGCTCAAACACACAATCTTAAAAATTTTGAATCGGGAAGGACGATCGCTTTTGGCTTTAAACGCACTCATCCAAGCACGAGAAGCCGAAGAGGCGATCGCACAAAAAACCATCGATTTGCGACAACAACAAGCAGAAAACCTCATCTGGCAATTTACCAAATACAAAGCCTTGGTAGTAGGGTTAAATCCTATCGCTTTCTTAGATGTCTTAGGGGGAACTTTAGCAGATCTTGCTTTAATTCGTTCTCTATCACGCTTATATGGCTTGCCAATGACTGGTTACGAAGCAGGAAAGATGCTAAAAACGATTTTATTTAGTTCCGGTGGTCTACTCTTGGGAGAATTAAGCAGTAGTTTTCTTTTGGGTTTGGGTAAGAGTGCAACTGCAATTGCTGCTGGTGAAAATCCCACGAATATCACTGCCTATGCTGGAGGAGCGATCGCACAAGCTGGTATTGCAGGTTACGGTGCCTACGCAGTAGGTAGAGCCGCACAGATTTATTTAGAAAATGGCTGTACTTGGGGACAATTAGGGGCAAGTACAGTTATTCAAGAAATTCTGTCTGAGGTGGAACCAAACACAATTATGTATCGTTTACGGCAAGAATTAGAGGGATTTTTGTAGTATAAATACTTATTTTTCGCGAAGTTCACTGGCAGCCAATCGAGTCACCTGCTGAATTGCCGTTAAATCTGGTGAAGGGATTTCACTGTCCATTCCCAGCCACAATAAGTATTCTATATTGCCAGCCGGACCAGTGACAGGCGACCAAGTTAAACCTTTGTAATGCCAACCTAATTCTCCACCTGCTTGTAACACCGAGAAAATAGCATCGGCTTGGTCATGAGAGTCACGCACAACCCCTTTTTTTCCCACACGGTTTCTTCCCACTTCAAACTGTGGTTTTACCAACAAAACCACCTCACGAGGAGATTGCAGAAGCTGCCACAAAGCAGGCAAAATCTTGGTTAATGAAATAAACGACACATCCACCACAGCCAAATCAGCATATCCTTCCCCTACAGAGATAGGTGAACCATACAACCCATCTGGCGTCAGATAGCGTAAATTTGTACGTTCGCGCAAAATCACCCTAGGATCATTTCTCAGACCCCAGTCAACTTGCCCATAACCAACGTCAACACCATAAACTTGCTTTGCCCCAGCCTGTAGCAGACAATCGGTAAAACCGCCTGTAGAGATGCCACCATCTAAACAAACACGCCCTTCTACAGAAATACCAAAAACATCGATCGCCTTTGCTAACTTCTCGCCCCCTCTGGACACAAAACGCGATCGCTCCTTAACTTGAATTTGTGTAGAAACGTCTATCTCAGTCCCTGGCTTGTCAACCACTGTCCCATCAACAGTAACCTCTCCCGCTTGAATCAACCGCTGCGCCTGCTGACGGGACGAACACAAATTCAACTCTACTAATAAAACATCTAACCTTTGCTTAACCAATCTTTACTTTACATCCGGTTACACTGATTCAGTTATCAGTTATCAGTGAACAGTTAGCTGATAACTATTCACTGATAACTGTTCACTGAGTTTAGATATCTTTTTCGCTCAATTCCCGAGTGAGATAATCAAATGGCTCATCCACAAAGCTAGTATCAGCAGCACCTGACCCTGCTACTTGCTCCTTCACAATCTCCTTAATAATTTGAATACCACGAACTGTTGGACCAATGGGTACACCCAAGGAATTGTAGGTTTCTCTCAGTCCTTGCAACACTCGTTCATTGAGCACATCCATATTGCCAGCAACAAGTGCATAGGTAGCATAGCGCAAGTAGTAGTCCAGATCTCGAAGACAAGCCGCATAACGACGAGTCGTGTAAGCATTGCCACTGGGGCGGATTAGCTCTGGTTGCTCATCAAATAGCCTAGAACCAGCTGCCTTGACAATTGCTGCTGCATTTGAATTAATAATCGCTGCTGCTTGTACTCGTGCTGTGCCACTTTCAAAATAAGATTTAAGACTGTCAATTGCATTCCGGTCAAAATACCGACCTGCAACGTCATAATTCTTAATTAAGCTTGTTACTGCATCCCGCATACCTTTTTCTCCCAATCAATTCTATCTATGGTTTGATATTTATTTGAGCGCTTTTATGAGCGTGTCACTTTTTGTGCCACCGTTCAAAAAAGAAGCTACAGCACAAAAACAAATAACATTCGCTATTTAAGGATTCTATGCCAAAGTTGACCCCTGTGAGATGAACATTAGTAGTTTTGTGCCGATGGTTAAGGAAAGGTTAATAGAACCTGTAAACTAGCATATCTGTAACAAAAGCTACAAAATACCTGAATTTCAAATCTTTACTATATTTCAGGTATCTCAAAATTTGGTTTAATCAAGCAGGGTCAGCATGCTTTAGCATTGTGGTTCTACTTTAGAAAATCTGGTAGACAAGGAGTAACAATGACAACCCCACAAGAAATCTTGAAGCTGATTCAAGACAAAAACATTCAGATGATCGATCTGAAATTCATCGATATGCCAGGAACTTGGCAGCACCTAACGGTGCACAAAGACCAAATTGATGAGAGCTCCTTCAGTGATGGCGTCCCTTTTGACGGTTCTAGTATCCGGGGTTGGAAAGCTATCAACGAATCAGACATGTCAATGGTTCTCGATCCAAACACAGCGTGGATTGACCCATTCATGAAAGAGCCGACACTCAGTTTGATCTGCAGTATCAAAGAACCTCGGACTGGCGAACCTTATAACCGTTGTCCTCGTGTCATTGCTCAAAAAGCAATAGACTACCTAGTTTCTACTGGTATTGGTGATACAGCTTTTTTTGGTCCTGAAGCTGAATTCTTTATCTTTGATGATGTTCGCTTCGACCAGAACCAGCACTCAGGCTACTACTATGTAGACTCAGTAGAAGGTCGCTGGAATTCTGGTAGACAAGAAGGTCCTAATCTGGGTTACAAACCTCGCTACAAAGAAGGTTACTTCCCAGTTGCCCCAACCGACACTCTACAAGATATCCGGACAGAAATGCTGCTTGTCATGGCAGAGTGTGGGGTACCAATTGAAAAGCACCATCACGAAGTTGCTACAGGTGGTCAGTGCGAACTTGGCTTCCGGTTTGGTAAGCTGATTGAGGCTGCTGACTGGCTAATGACTTATAAATACGTCATTAAGAACGTTGCTAATAAATACGGCAGAACTGTTACCTTCATGCCTAAGCCAGTATTTCAAGACAACGGTTCTGGTATGCACACCCACCAATCGATTTGGAAAGATGGTCAACCACTGTTTGCTGGCGATAAATATGCTGGCTTGAGTGAAACAGCGCTGTATTACATTGGTGGTATTCTTAAACACGCTTCAGCACTGTTGGCGCTTACTAACCCCAGCACCAACTCTTACAAGCGTCTAGTACCCGGTTATGAAGCACCAGTTAACCTAGCTTATTCTCAAGGTAACCGTTCTGCTTCTATCCGTATTCCTCTATCTGGCAGCAACCCTAAAGCCAAGCGCTTAGAGTTCCGTTGCCCTGACGCTACCTGTAACCCTTATCTTGCTTTTGCCGCTATGCTATGCGCTGGTCTGGATGGTATTAACAACAAAATTCATCCAGGTGAGCCTTTAGATAAAAACATCTATGAACTCTCTCCAGAAGAACTGGCAAAAGTTCCTTCAACGCCAGGTTCTCTGGATTTAGCATTGGAGGCGCTAGAGAAAGATCACGCTTTCTTGACGAAATCAGGCGTATTTACTGAAGACTTCATAGAAACGTGGATTTCCTACAAGCTGGATACTGAAGTTAACCCCTTGCGCTTGCGCCCCCATCCCTACGAGTTTGCTCTCTATTATGATGCTTAACTGCTCTGTTTAGCATAAAATATGCCACCCACTTAGGGTGGCTTTTTTATTTGATTTTTTGAAATGGCTTCATAATTTATAACTGCTTAGCTCATAGTGGCATTGCTGCGGTCATAAGTTTGCCGTGCAATAGGGTCTATTTTCCCTTGAATAGGATTCCAGTAGTGAGAGATTTCACCAGGAAGACCTAGTTCTTCACTCGTGCGTTCTAGCAAAGATTGTTGACGATTCTTAATCAATTGATAGTGACGCACCATTAAGGCCCGAGCTCTTTCTTCCATAGACATACCAAGACCCTCCCAGTTTTTGTCGTGATATTTTGATGAGTTTGTTTTTTCCTTTAACTAATCTATCACATCAATCTGTAACAAGTGATACTGTTTTGTTGCTTTTAATAAAAGTTAATATATTACCAATCGAAACATTCATTACATAAATCTATTATAATGTTTCTAACAGCATCCATGCTTGCATATAGACATCTATCCTAAGAATTAGGAATTTTAGTTAAAATTGATTAATTTAGATAAATATTAAGTAACAAAAAATCGACTATTCCTATGTCAGATACGTTAACCAAATTGACTTATCAGACTTTGCAGCAGGGTAAAAGTTACTTTAGTCTGGCACACAAAACGTTAAGCGTACGCTTAATGAACATCATTTCCACTGTACACAGACAGTTCAAACCCATCCCGAACGAGGTTATACGCATACTTGAGCAAAAATTGAATGATCTGCTAGAAGTTGATTGGCAAGATGCTGAACGGGGAATATATCCCAAAAGTTTACTATTTGATAACCCTTGGGAAGATTTTTTCCGCTACTACCCAGCCGAATGGCTGGATTTACCTCAGCGCTGGCTGCGGGCTAATCAAAAGAAATATCAAGAGTTTTCCACTCAAATAGATACTCTCGATTATCCTAGCTACTACGTACAGAATTTCCACTACCAGACAGATGGCTACTTAAGCGATTTATCCGCCAATCTCTATGACTTACAGGTGGAACTTCTCTTTGGTGGCTCAGCAGACGTGATGCGAAGGCGAATTCTTGCTCCTCTTGTCTTGGCATTGCACGCAACTTCTGTTCACCCACGGCAAATTCGTATTCTGGATGTAGCTTGTGGTACTGGTCGCACTCTGAAGTTGATTCGGTCGGCTCTACCTCAAGCATCACTCTATGGTACAGATTTATCACCTGCTTACTTGCGGAAAGCGAACGAACTGTTATCCCAAATTCCGGGAGAATTGCCACAACTGCTGCAAGCTAATGCCGAAGAGTTACCTTACTTAGATAACTATTTCCATGCTGTGACTTCTGTTTTCCTGTTCCATGAATTACCAGCAACCGTGCGCCAGCGTGTGATAGAAGAATGTTTCCGGGTGACTAAACCAGGTGGAATTTTTATTCTCTGTGACTCTATTCAAATGAGCGATTCTCCTGAAATGCAACCGACAATGGAATTTTTCGATGATACTTACCATGAACCCTACTACAAGCATTACACAACTGATAACTTAGTAGAGCGTTTAGAGAAAGCAGGCTTTGAAAACATTGAAATGCAAGTACACTTTTTGAGCAAGTATCTCATTGCTCACAAGCCTATATAGCAATCCTAAATTATTCGTAAGAAACGAGAGTCCCGGTTTCTTGAAGAAACCGGGATTCTGAGAGTTGTAATTTTTACAACCATACACGGATTGTTTTTCTGTTCCTAGTTCCCTGTTCCCTCTTAACGAAAATTTTTCTCCAACTTTTGAGAAAGGAACTGCAGCAAGAGTGATTGAGCTGAGTGTACAAAGAAATGATCACCCTCAAACATGTGTAGCGAGAACTTAGCATTTGTTTGCTCTTTCCAGGCTTGAAGTTCATTGTGACTGACCTCACTATCCTGTAGACCACCAAAGACAGTTATTGGGCAATCGAGGGGTGGTTGGGGACTATAAGTATAAGTCTCAAGAACTGCAAAATCTGCCCGTAAGGTAGGAATGAGCAGTTGCATCAGTTCAGTATTTTCTAGTACAGCTTGAGGTGTGCCGTTAAGGCGACGTAGTTCCAAAATAAATTCTGGTTCTGATAGGGTATGTATAGGTGGGCTTGATATAGCAATTTGTGGAGCACGCCTAGCAGAAACGAAAAGATGGACGGGAATAATACTATGTTTTCTAAGAAGTAGACGGGTCATCTCAAAACTGATCAGCCCACCCATACTGTGACCAAAAAAAGCAAATGGTTTGTCTAAGTATGGGAGAAGGACAGGGGCGATCGCACTTACAAGATTTTCTAGATTTGTGAATGGGGCTGACCGTATCTGCATTCCCCGCCCAGGAAGTTCAATGGCACAAACTTCAACAGTATTAGGCAAACTGTTAGACCATGTACGAAAAATCAGAGAGCTACCACCTGCATAAGGAAAGCAGAATAAACGCACCGAAGCTCGAGGATTTGGTTTAGGGATTCTAATGTAAGAGTTAAGTGTCTGTGTAGTTGTCATAATCTGACTACAAGCCCATTAAAAGCAGCCTTATACTATGCACTTTAACCCATTAAGACTAACAAAAATTGGTGGTAGAGACGTTGCATGCAACGTCTCCATACAACGTCTCAAAGCCTGTAATCAGAGGTGGGACGTTGTCTAAGCTGATACGCTCTTAGTCTTCCAGGAGGAATGACAGTTTTGCCAAATCTTCTAAAAGCAGGGATTTCTCCTTTTTGCACAGCTACATACAAAGCACTCTGACTCACACCCAATCGCCTTGCGGCTTCTGCCAATGAAATACCTTGTACCTGCATCTTAGACCTTCCTTGCAATCCAAATGAGATTGCTATCTCATCTAATTGTAGCGAAGTGTAAAGAAATTTTACGAATTAGTAACAAATTAACTGTTAAATGTTTCATTGATACTCCACAGTTTGCTTGAGTGGAATCTCGATCCATAACTGTGTGCCTTGACCCACTTCAGAGTCACACTTGAAGACTCCACCATGCTTTTGTACAATAATGTGATAGCTAATTGCTAGTTCCATTTCCTTACCCATCGCTTTCGTCCCAAACATTGGCTCAAAAATTCGCTCTTTCATCTGTTGTGTCATTCCTGGGTCATTGTAGGCAACCCGAATAACTGCACGAGAGCCATCAGCAGAGAGTCCAGTCGAGATCCGGATGTAAAGTGATTGGCTAATACTTGGGTAGTTGCTATCTTCCCTGTTCTCCAATACCCCTAACGCCGTTTGAGAAGCCTCGAGTTGATTTTTGGTCAGGCTGACTTCCGATTTAACTGTTCTGATCTGCTTCGTCAAAGCATGAATTGCAGCGTTCAGGATAGTGAGAAATACCTGATTGATTGGTCCAACATAACATTCTACTGGGGGTATCTCACCATAGTCTTTAATCACCTCAATCTCATAACCCCCAACTTTTGGTTGCAACCGACGTTGCAAAATTAACAAAGCTCTATCAATGCTTTGATGTAGATTAACTCGTTTGACACTCGCTTGATCTAGACGAGAGAAATTCTGTAATGACCTCACGGTTGAGCGGACGTGCTCCGCTTGTACTTTCATCGATGACATGATTTTCGGTAAGTCTTCGCACAAAAAGTCTAAATTCAGTGCTTGGGCTTGAGTGCTAATTTCACTGCTTGCATGAGTGTATAAAAGTTTCCGCAACTGTTGAATGTGCTCGTCAGCAGTCGATAGCCTACTACAGATGAAGTTAACCGAGTTGTTGATTTCTTGTGCCACACCTAATGCCAACAAACCAAAACTGGACATTTTTTCAGTTTGAACTAACTGAGCTTGTGCTTGTTGCATTTCGTGGAGCACTTGCGCTACCTGTCCCGCTTGTACCCTTGCTGTTGCCTGTGCAGTCTGGCTTTTTTCGTATAGCATTGCTTGCTGTATGGCGATCGCTGCTTCATCAGCCAACTGTTGGAGCAAATCAATTTCTGCATCCTGCCAATTTCTGGGAGTACAACATTGATGTGCAATCAGCAAGCCCCACAGTTGTGTATTGATGTTGATAGGTACAATGACATTCGCTTTGACCTGAATGCTCTTGAGAAATTCTTGATGACAGGGACTCAAGGATGCACTGGAGGTATTGTTAATCGCCCTGACTCTTTGTTGCATGTAAAGACGAGCCGACTCATCCGGAAAGCATTCCATGCTCATTTTCAACCCTTCAATAGATCGCCAGTAGGGACCTACATCTTCCACCAAAACCTCACCACCAACCCCAGGCTCGAGTTTATAAATCAACACCCGGTCAGTTTTCATTAGGCTTCGCACTTCCCGAACAATAGTGCATAGGGTGGTTTTATAATCCAGATGACTACGCATTTGGGTTTTTACCTGCTTCACCACTTGTGCAAGTTCTAACGACTTTTGCAACTGGGTTGTGCGCTCTTGTACTAACTGTTCCAGGTTAGTATTTAGCAGCTGTAATTGTTGGAACATTTGCTGCTGCCCAATTGCTCTCGACAACTGGACAGCTAAAGCTTGCCCCATTGTTATTTCTTCAGCTTGCCATTGAAGTGGTTGCGCCTTTTTTTGTTCAAGCCAAATGTCAAATGAAATAAACGGGGACTGTTGTTTTTCTGAAGCACGTTCACGACCTCCTGCCCATAAAGTTGTTGTGTCAATTCCAGCACGAAAAATGCTCAACAGCCCGAGAAATTGTTCTTTGTCACAGATGGGAATTGCCAATACTCCTCGAATCTGAGTCGATTGGAAT
>JAJPJF010000086.1 GCA_021324415.1 Nostocales cyanobacterium Centralia_MAG_434 | reverse complement strand
CTTAGGCACTTTTCGACTGCAAGAACCATTAAGCGAAAGCTACATCAGTCAAACATTCACGATATCGCGTGAGGGTGACGGATGGTACGTGTCTTTTGCGGTCAATGTACAACGGATACCACCAATCATGCATGAGGTATCCCAAAAAGTAGGAATTGACCTGGGGGTAAAGACATTTGCCACAATCAGTGATGAAACCGAGATAGAAGCACCACAGCCCTACAAAAAAGCGAAAACCAAGCTGGGGCGATTTCAGTACCATAACCGCAATAAGCAACACGGTAATCGATGTACTGGACAAAAAGCTTCCAACAATGCCAAAAAGTATTACAAAAAGTTGGCACGGTTTCACAAAAAGATTGCGGATCAACGCCAAGATTTTCTCAACAAGACAACGACAAGCATTTGCAAAAAGTATGCCCACATCAAGATTGAAGATCTCAATGTCTCGGGTATGATTGCCAATGGCAAGTTATCAACAGCACTTAGCGATTTAGGGTTCTACGAATTTCGTAGGCAATTAGAGTACAAAGCACCTGTGTTTGGTTCCAAGCTAGATATTGTTGATAGGTGGTATCCATCCTCAAAGCAGTGTCGCAAATGTGGGCATAAGCATACAGGTTTGACATTGAAAGACCGTGTGTTCAATTGCCCTAAATGCAACCACATTGAGTCGAGAGACTTGCATGCAGCAATCAATCTTGCAAATGCGCCAGATGAAAAATGTAGTAGGGTCGGCTCGCCCCGAACTTAACGCCTGTGGACAAGTAGCAGCCGACTGCCTTGGTTGAAGCAGGAAATGTTGACCGATGTCAAATGATGTCTAGTAAATATGGAGCAGCAGGTCAATAGTCTCTAGATACATCAACTCTAGCGCGTAGTGAGGGAGAGGAAAACAGAGAAGCAAATGCTGCCTGCCTTTCTGCAACAGGTTCTGAGGCATAATCCCAGAGACTTTCGTAGTAGAAAAAGGCTACACCCAAACCATGTTGTTGGGCAATCCGTACTTGGGATTGAATTTGTTGTATGGGCACTGGGCTATTACGTAAACCTGCCATAATTCCAACTCCTGTTGGAATCATTTTTTGGGTTTGTTGAATTTCTGGGCGAGAAATATTTTCGCTAAAACTTTGTAGATTGGAACGATACACCTGCATGATGATCTCGTCAACGATGTTCAGCTGTACCCAAGTGAGCCAGTCTTGCAGTTGGAATTTGTAAGCAAAGTCATAATAATTAGGGGAAACAGAGACAATCGCCTGTGGTTTTCTTGCTTTGATAGCTTGATTGAGTTGCACCATAAACGTTGTGATTTTATTTGCCCTCCAGCGCATCCATGCCGGCTCTTCAGGATTGCCTGGTGGTTTGTTATGGGTTTCTTTGGTATACAACGCAATCGTGTATTTATCGTAGCCAAATTCACGAGGTAAACTCATGTGATCGTCAAACTGAATACCATCAACATCATATTGAGTGACGATTTCCATCACGAGATTGGTAATAAACTGCTGTACTTTTGGGTTGAAGGGATTAAGCCATGCAACTTCACCAGCCGCACTGATGGAGGTTTGACTACCGTCCCGTTGTTGGGTGAGCCAATCTGGGTGATTCAATGCCAGTTCTGAGGTTGGGGGAGCCATGAAGCCAAACTCAAACCAGGGAATGACAAGTAAGCCTTGGCGATGGGCTTGAGCAATGAGATCTGCAAGTACATCATGTCCATCTGCACCTCGCATGACAAAGGGTTGGATACCTGCTCGTTTTGCTACGAAGCTAGGATACATGACATATCCAGAATTCCACACCACAGGATAAATCGTGTTGAAGTTTAGACGCCTCAATTGACTTACAGCATTATTCACTTTGCTGCGATCTTTGAGAGTGTTAAAATCATTGGTAGTCATCCATACCCCACGAATTTCCTGACGAGGTACCTGTGCAATTGCTGGGGTAACGTTATCTATCAGTAAGACTGTGGTAAATGACACTAAAAAAAAGAGCGGAAAAAGACCCTTCAGTGATGACCTGTAGGTTGCTAATGCTTTTCTCAAACAAAAGTCTTCTCTATTGCTTGGCATCGAATTATAACATCCACTTTGTGAATGCCCCTTAGGACATTGCGATCTGCGCGATCGCCACTTAAGTTGAGACATGAAAGGGAACTTCACAGACTTAAATAAGTTAAATAAGAATGATGTATCAGCTACCCACGAATGCCATCGCATACTTTTGTGATGGAATCTACACGTCATATTTATAGATATTTTTCCTTACTAAAGTATTTTTTGTTAAATGGTAGATGTTTATGTAATGTGAGACACTTTGCATCAAAAAGCTTGATGCAAACAGCTTACCGTAGATAGATGACGTCACAAATTCGTCTTTTGTGCCCAATCTCTAACAAGTCTTATTGAAATCGTGTACGTCTATGTTAAGTTTTCCTCAGGTAAGCTGGTCAGCGCTTATCAAATGTTGGTAGTGAAAAGTGGTTTGTTAATCTTGAAAACAAATACGGTAATTTTATCTTTATACCGTATATTAGTAAGCATAGGGATTATGCAACTATAAACAGTCATCATGCAGCTACTTTGGTTTATCCCAACTCACGGTGATGGACGTTATCTTGGCACTGCCACAGGTGGACGAGCAGTCAGTTTCTCGTACTTAAAGCAGATTTCTCAAGCAGTTGACCACTTGGGTTACGCAGGAGCTTTGCTACCAACAGGACGCTCTTGTGAAGATGCTTGGATTGTGGCATCTACTTTAGTAACTCACACGCAAAAGATGCGCTTTTTGGTAGCAATACGTCCTGGTTTGATGTCACCAGGGGTGGCTGCAAGAATGGCAGCAACGTTTGATCGCATCTCTGGTGGACGGTTACTCATCAATGTAGTGACTGGCGGCGATCCAGTGGAGTTAGTAGGAGACGGGTTACACCTGAATCATGATGATCGCTACAGATTAACTGATGAGTTCTTGACAGTCTGGCGGCAGATTGCTGCAGGTGAAGTCGTAAATTTTGAAGGTGATTACCTCAACATCGAAGGTGGCAAGCTGCTTTTTCATCCAGTACAAAAACCTTATCCACCTTTATGGTTTGGTGGTTCTTCTCCCATAGCACAGAACATTGCAGCCAAGCATGTTGATGTCTATTTAACTTGGGGTGAGCCACCACAGCAAGTCGCGGAAAAAATTGCCTCAGTTCGTAGACTAGCACAAGCAGAAGGTCGAAAGTTACGGTTTGGCATTCGCTTACACGTAATAGTGAGAGAAACCGAAAGCGAAGCTTGGGATGCAGCTAATCAACTCATTCGGTATGTGGACGAGGAGGCGATCGCAACTGCTCAGAAAGCCTATGCTCGCATGGACTCAATTGGACAAAGCCGGATGAGCCAGTTGCACAATGGTAGTCGGGAAGCCTTAGAAATCAGCCCGAACCTGTGGGCGGGGATCGGTTTGGTGCGGGGTGGGGCAGGAACTGCTCTAGTAGGTGATCCCGATACTGTTGCTGCAAGAATGTTGGAATATGCAGATTTGGGGATTGATGCTTTCATTCTCTCTGGCTATCCTCACTTAGAAGAGGCTTATCGAGTTGCAGAACTGCTATTTCCCCGTCTTCCCTTAGAAAACTTGCCAGAGACTGAGCAGCAACATGTGTTAAGTCCGTTTGGAGAGATTGTTGGCAATCAAGATTTTCCCAAGCAGCCCAAACAAGAACGTGCTGCCACAGTAGATTAAAGTCAGGGAACAGTTATCTAGTTAACTGCTCTTTGGTATCCAATAACACAAAGAGGATTGAAAAAATGACTTATGTCTTAGCGATCGCAGGCAGTCCTTCCCATCCTTCCAGAACCTATGGTCTTCTGGAATACGCCACCAAAATCTTACAGACAGAAGGCTTTGAGACTGAAATCATTTCAGTCCGTGATCTGCCTGCTGAAGACTTAGTGTTTGGACGGTATGATAGCCCTGCTTTAGAGCCAGTGAAAGCAAAATTAGAGAAAGCAAGCGGTGTGATCGTTGCCACTCCAGTTTATAAAGCTTCATACACAGGAGTACTTAAAGCATTCTTAGACTTACTACCACAAAGAGCGTTGGCAGGAAAGATTGTACTACCACTCGCTATTGGTGGAACTCTTGCGCATTTGTTGGCAATTGAGTATGCCCTCAAACCTGTGCTATCTGAGCTAAGAGCACGACATCTATTGGGTGGTGTTTATGCAGTAGACAAACAGCTTCAAGTACAACCAGATGGTAGTTTGCAAATTGAGGAGGAAATTGATCAAAGATTGAAAGATGCTTTGAGTGAGTTTGCACAATCGGTGAAAACTTTTCACCCAGTTCCTCAAGAATTGGCTCGTGCTGTTAACTAAGCAATAACCTTTGCCTCTCCTATTTATGTTGTAGCAGGTGGTGATGACTCTTCATCCATCTGCTACTTTTCTGTAACCCAATTGATAATTTTGCACTAGATTCAACATTTGCTATTTTTCAGTATAATAATTTTTTAATACTATAAATCTATCAATTTATAGTACATTAAAAGCAGAATTAGCGATACTTCTTGCATAAGTCCCTAGAACCACACCCTAACCCTCCCCTTTTATGGAGGAGGGAACAAGGTTTTTCTTGATTCTCCTTATCCCCCGACTCTTTTTGAACCGATTTAAAGACATTTGCATAAGTCCGAAATGAGTCCATCTAAATTAGTCCAACGAGCTCCTATGGGAGGAAAAGATGTTTTTTGAACGAGCAGAACGAGAGTTGACGAAAGAAGAACCTTGGTCAACATCTCCAGTGGACAGAATGAGGTGGAGTGAACAGCCGCAAGATTGCTGGCAAATGGAGAATATGCAAAAATCTGCTTCGACTTCTAAGTCTTTAGGCACTCATCTGAGATTTTGGCGTGATAAGCTATTTTGGAGATGGCTTTTTTCACATAAACAGGTCATTCAACAACATCCTTTTACTAAACAATGAAGGCTGTTGCCAACAGATTGTGGCATATGAAACTCTACTACGTAACTCTGAATACCTTAGAAGAAGCTCGCCAAATAGGTCGCATACTACTAGAGAAACAATTGGCGGTTTGCGTCAATTGGTTTCCTATTACCTGTGCCTATCGTTGGCAAGGGGAGATTGTGGAAGAGCCAGAAGTGGTGCTAGTTGTGAAAACGAGTGTCGGCTATCAAGCAGACATTGAAAAGGAAATTCGCCAGCACATTACTTACACAAATTTTATTGGTGAACTTTCTCCTACATCAGTCAATCAAGGCTTTTTGGATTGGTTGAAAGCAGAAGTTCCACCACAGTCACTTCAGGTAAACTCTTAAAGGCTTGCTACGTTGTAGGTGCAAGGTTAGGGTGTAAAAGTTCCCTACACCCTTACACCTCGATATTCATTTTTCCCTCAAGCTGCAGAAGCCTGGTCAGAACTACTAAGAGTAGAACGTGCATTCAATGCCAACATTAAGCGAGAAACGCCAGTCAACAAAATGCTAGCGCCGACTAATGTTCCAAGAACCCAAGGCGCGTCAAAAGGCCATTGAAACCAAATCATTGCACCTAAAAGCAAGGTAACAATACCATCAGCGAGCACCCATATCCAATTTTGTTGTGGACGCAGTCGAAATGCTAAGACGATTTCGAACACACCTTCAGTGAGTAAGAAGCTACCCAACAGTAGGGTTAACGTTAAAATACCTGTTGACGGGTAAACTAGCAGCATGATACCAGTTGCAATATAGAGAATACCCAACAAAAGCTTCCAGATAAAACCCCCTGATTCGCGGGTTTGAAACGCATAGAACAGCTTGGCAGTCCCTGCAGAAGCAAGGATGACAGCAAACCAAGTCTCAGCAAAGATGGTTGAGAAAGTGGGTAGAAGGATTCCCGCAATCCCCAAAACAGTTAAGGTAATGCCAACCAAGAAAGAACTATTAATGTTCTTGTCCTTAACAGTAGAAATGTTAGTTGTCATACAAATTTTTTCCTATCACTCTTACCAATAAGGTTAGAAAATTTATTCAGAACCAGGTAGAACCCTAAGGTAGAGACAAAATCTACGTAAATAGCACAATTTCCATTTGCTGTTTATCACTTATCTTGTTGCCGTATCTTAAACTCAAGATAGATAAAAAAGCGCAAACTTGGTGTATCGGCGTCTATATGCGTTTATCTGCGTAGATCTGCGGTTTTTTTACTCTTAAAGGTATGAAAATGTTTAAATTTCAGGATCTTGTAGAGACGTTGTAGACCAGGTTTCTATACCTGTCTTGTTTGCTTAGCTACGAAAAAATGGCAATAAACCTAATTAATGTGAATAAAGCATAATAAAAGGTTGATTTTCAATTATACCTGTGTCATACTAAACCACTGAATATACTGTAAAGTACACAACTTAACGTACTTGTTACATTAGGAAAAAAGTAAAAAAAGTATTTCTAGAGAAAAAACTAACATTTGGAGGAGATTTAATGAGTAGTATTACTAGGAAGTCACTAAAATAAGTAATTTTATATACTAATACTAGTAGAATAAAGGTATAATAGTAAGAGAAGTGGCTATTGAAACTATCTATTGAAAATGAATTGCCATTGAGAAAAAAGTAGATACTCTGCCATTTTTAATTGAATCAAATCGGTTGAACAGACCAAGCAAAATTGGTAACATATTTTGCCACAGCTTTTTATCTAAAACAATCTTCGCATCAAATAGTCATTCAACTCATATGAAAGTGGAGCCTCATAGACAATTTAATGGTCGATCATTACAAGCATTAGTAATGCTTCTTGCGTGTGGTTTAAGCGCTTGTAGTAGTGCTGAACAAACAAAGAAGCAGATAAGTATTGATGGTGGAACTGTTGGCTATCCTCTGCATCAGGCTGTTGCTGAAGAATATAAAAAAGTGAAGTCTGATGCCCAAATCAGTGTTGCTTTTAGCGGTACTGGTGGCGGGATGAGTAAGTTTTGTAATGGTCAAATTGATATTGCTGGTGCTTCAAGAGCAATTAAAAAGGAAGAAATTGAGAAGTGCAAGAAAAAGGGTATTGATTTTGTTGAGTTACCTGTAGCTCTTGATGGAATTGCTGTTATCACAAATAAGAAAAATACTTTTGTGACATGCTTATCAATCCCACAACTGAATAAGGTTTGGAGCCCAAAATCAAATAATAAAGTAAAAAACTGGAATCAAATTGATGAAAAATTTCCTAATCAGAAGCTAACGCTTTATGCACCATCTTCTGATACTGGGACATTCGATTACTTTACACAAGCTGTCAATAAAAAATCCAAGTCTAGTCGTACAGATTACACTTCCACTCAAAATCAAAACGTCCTTGTGCAAGGAATTGCAGGTGATGAGAGTGCATTCGGATACGTGGGAATTTCTTATTATTTGGCAAAGAAAGATCAGTTACAGCTAATTGCTGTCCAAACGCCAAAAGGAAATTGTGAAACCCCTGATCCTCCATCCAAAATTGCTACCAACACCTACACACCTTTATCTCGTCCCCTCTTTATCTATGTTAGCAAGCCATCTCTGGACAAGAAACCAGTCGTGAAAGAGTTTGTTGATTTCTATTTAGACAACTCTAAAAAGTGGGTTGAACAGGCTGGCTATGTTGAACTAACGGATGATGCTTATGCTAAGACCAAGCAAAAGTTTGATGCTGGTGTAACAGGTTCCAAGTTCAAAGATGCAAAACCAGGTCAGCCAATTACAAAGTATCTTTAACAGTTAACAATTGGATTCTTAATGGTAACTGATTTTTACTATGGTGCAGAAAACAAATTATCAAGATGAATTTGAGCGTGAACACAGGCAATCGTTGTACAAAAGTCCATCTGATGATATCCAAGACAAAATTGTCGAGGTTATTCTATTTTCTTGTGGACTGGTTTCCGTCCTAACTACGATTGGGATTATTGTCATTATCTTTCAAGTTACATGGGAGTTTTTCCAGAAAGTTCCTGTCAATAAGTTCTTGTTTGATACCCAGTGGACACCTCTGTTTGCAGATCAGCATTTTGGAATTTGGCCTTTAGTTAATGGCACTTTACTGACAACGGCGATCGCCATGTTGGTCGCTGTTCCTCTGGGTTTATGTTCCGCTATCTATTTAAGTGAGTATGCTCAGCCTAAAGTAGCAGCTATTTTACGTCCAGCCGTAGAATTATTAGCAGGCATACCTACTGTTGTGAATGGCTACTTTGCACTTTTGTTTTTGACACCCTTGCTGCGGAATGTGTTGCCATTAGAAATTTTCAATGCCTTGAGTGCTGGAGTGATGATGGGAGTCATGATTATTCCTACTGTTGGCTCCATTAGCTTAGACGCTATTAGCTCTGTTCCTCGCTCCTTACGCGAAGGTGCTTACGGACTAGGACTGACTAAACTGGAAGCCTTATTAAGAATCGTTCTTCCTGCAGCTCTTTCTGGGATTATTGCCTCAATTATTCTAGGCATTTCTCGGGCTGTTGGTGAAACAATGACTGTCTTAATAGCTGCTGGACAACAGCCAAAGCTGACTGTCAATCCTATGGAATCGATAGAAACAATGACAGCTTATATGGCTCAGATTTCCGGTGGAGATAGCCCGCGTAATAGCATCAACTACGATACTTTATATGCGGTCGGAGCTGTTTTGTTTTTGATCACTTTAGCTTTAAACATTTTCAGTCATTGGTTTGCTAATCGTTTCAAGGAAAAATACGAGTAAGAGAAATGGCTACAGCATTTTCAGATGATTCTCAAGAGTTTACTCCGAATATCGAGAGAAGGGAAAGCATAGGCAAAATTTTTGAATACATTTTTTTGCTAGGTTTGCTTCTTGGTTTATTTATCTTAGCTCTCCTCCTTTTTGATATTGGTAAAGATGGGTTAGCCAGATTTTTAACACCTGGTTTTTTGACTGAAACACCCTCCCGGTTTCCTGATAAAGGGGGCATTCTTCCAGCAATTGTTAGTAGTGTTTCTTTGGGAGTTATAGTGATTTTAGTTGCTGTACCAATTGGTGTTGGCGCAGCTTTATATCTCGAAGAGTATGCACCAAAAGCCTGGTGGACAGATATTATTGAAATTAATATCAGTAATTTGGCAGGAGTCCCCTCAATTGTCTATGGGTTGTTGGGTTTAGGTGTTTTTAATTATCTTTTGGGTTTTGGCCCTGCGTTAATTTCTGGGGCGTTAACTTTGTCCTTGCTGTCTCTACCAGTTATCATTGTGACATCTAGAGAAGCTATCCGCTCAGTTCCGGATTCTCTGAGACATGCTTCCTACGGCTTAGGTATAACAAAATGGCAGACAGTTAGCAATCATGTTTTACCATATGCCATTCCAGGTATTCTTACAGGGGTCATTATCTCAGTCTCTCGAGCAATTGGTGATGCAGCGTCGCTCATCGTGGTTGGAGCTGTAAGTTTCTTGACATTTAACCCTGGCTTGTTCCAGCGGTTTATGGCATTGCCTATTCAAATTTATAGCTACATCACTCGTCCAGAGCCAGGTTTCTCGAATGCAGCGGCAGCTACAATCATTGCTTTACTTGCTGTGATTTTGGTTCTTAATGGCATAGCAATATACATTCGCCAACGCTTCTCGGCAATCCATTAGATTAGTTCCCTCACCACCTGGGTTCACAGTCACGCAGATAGATCCTCCTCCTTTATTCCCTTCTCCCTCACTCTCATGAAAGGAAACAACACATGACTTACAACAATCCCAATAAGCAAATAGATAACGTCGTTTTTGATGTAGAAGGTGTCAGGGTTTTCTACAGTGGGTTCATGGCACTTCGGGAAGTCTATCTGAAAATTCCTGAAAAGCAGATCATAGCCTTTATTGGACCTTCAGGTTGTGGTAAAAGTACTCTTTTACGTTGCTTTAATCGCATGAACGATTTGATCCCTGGCGCGGCAGTTGACGGAAGACTGAATTACCGAAATAGGAATATTTATGATCCCAAGGTTAACTCAGTAAAATTGCGACGTCAAGTGGGTATGGTTTTCCAAAGACCAAATCCTTTTCCAAAATCAATTTATGAGAATATTGCCTTTGCACCCCGTACCAATGGCTATAAAGGCAACCTGGATGAACTGGTAGAGCAATCACTCAGACGAGCTGCTATTTGGGATGAAGTGAAGGACAAACTAAAATCGAAGGGTACAGCTTTGTCTGGAGGACAACAGCAACGGCTTTGCATTGCAAGAGCGATCGCTATGAAGCCAGATGTCTTGTTGATGGATGAACCTTGTTCTGCTTTGGACCCAATTTCAACTCGTCAAGTTGAAGAACTTTGCCTTGAACTCAAGGAACAATACACCATTATCATGGTGACGCATAATATGCAGCAAGCTTCACGGATAGCAGACTGGACTGCCTTTTTCAATACAGATATAGATGAGCATGGCAAGCGCCAAGGAAAATTAGTCGAGTTCAGTCCTACCGAAGATATTTTTTCTTCTCCTACAACTAAGGAAGCAGCAGAGTATATCAGTGGACGTTTCGGTTGAGCAATGAACCTAGTGCATATATTAGTTCAAAGCCTAAATGCTTGCTTGCTCATTCACTCAAAGATTTATAGACGTAAAGTCCAGCCATATAGACCTGAAAAGCCTTTAGTCTTTCCGGAAACTAAAGGCTGGACTGAGATTAATATTGGTTTTAACTTATCCTCTTCCAAATTTACCTCTAACGACAAATTTATGATTCTGCCTAAAGAAGTACGAACGCTAATTTTTTCAGTGATATGAAATACACTAAATATCTTGTTCTCTATTTTTTATTTTATTTATAAGTCAAAAGATCGTCCGGACAAACAGGTTCCTCCCCGTAGAGGCGTAGGAAGCCAAAAGTCTCATCATAGTTAATGAGGTATCTTACCGTGTAAGTGCGTCATTGACCACAAGAATGGGATACAAGCCGTCCTAGAAGGACGGCTTTTCTTGATTTCTGATGTACTCCTTTAGGATCTCTAACGGCGCACCCCCAACGGACACAGCAAAATAAGTGGGACTCCATAAAGCTTCTTTGTGGGGT
>JAJPJF010000187.1 GCA_021324415.1 Nostocales cyanobacterium Centralia_MAG_434 | reverse complement strand
TAGCCAAGTTTGCGGTTGTTCTAGGTAAAGACCAAGTGGTAGAGATCGTAATAAATCCATTACAGAAGAGGAAGTGGGGTGTGGGGTGTGGGGATTGGGGATTGGGGGAGCTAGCCAGAGTCGTCGTGGGCGAGTTTCCTGATTTGAGGCGACTGGCGTAGTGAGGGAGTCAGTTTGACGCTTTTATTCAGAGTTCACCATAGAAAATTTTTTCTTTAATAGCAATATATAATTTGTCACGATCTCTTCTCTCTATGTCTTTACTCCCCAATGCCACTTGCTACAACGGAGGGAACCTCAACGGACAGTTCGACGCTCGACGCCATATGCGGGACTGTCCTCCGCAACGCAGTGGCTCCTCCTATTCCCCACTCCCCACTTTTTTACACCCGAGTTGCTCGATTAGCACTACCAGCTTCCACCTCACGAACTTTTTTACTCCGCCATAGTAACCGGATTGGAGTTCCCTTAAACCCTAACTGTTGACGGAATTGACGCTCTATGTAGCGACGATAGTTGTCGTTGAAGCGTTTGGCATCATTTACAAACAGGGCTATTGTAGGTGGTTGAGTGCTGACTTGTGTACCATAGTAAATTTTGCCCTGACGTCCACTACGAGAGATTGGTGACGAGTGCCAACTCACTGCTTCTTCTAAAACTTCATTAATGACTGAAGTGCTAACGCGGCGTTTGTGTTCACTTGCGGCTACATTCACCAAACTTAAAGTTTTTTCCACGCGTTGTCCAGTCAAAGCGCTCACAAAGATAGTTTCAGCCCATTCAGTAAAATGCAGCCGTTCTTGTAAATGCTTTTGGTAATCGTAAATGGTGTAAGAGTCTTTTTCTACAGCGTCCCATTTGTTGATCACAATAACGCAAGCTCGACCTTCTTCAATAATTCGTCCAGCCAGTTTTTGGTCTTGTTCTGTAACGCCATCAACAGCATCTATGACAAACAAAACCACATCGGCACGACGAATGGCTTTGAAAGCACGATTAATGCTAAAGAATTCAGGACCATACTCTACATTTTTCTTTTTTCTTATTCCCGCCGTGTCAATTAGGCGGTAAGTTTGTCCATTTCGTTCAATGATGGTGTCAATAGCGTCACGCGTTGTACCAGAAATCGGGCTGACTATTGCCCTTTCTTCTCCTACCAAAGCATTTAATAAACTCGATTTGCCCACATTTGGGCGTCCCACAATAGCAACTTTAATTTCATTGGTTTCTGGGATTTCGTCTACACGCGGAATATGAGTGATCAGCTCATCTAGTAACTCCCCTGTACCACTGCCATGAATCGCAGAAATAGGGAAAGGTTCACCTAATCCCAATTCCCAGAAATCAGCGGCTTGGATTATACCTTGTTCTGGTGATTCACATTTATTGACAGCTAGCAGAACGGGTACAGGTTGTTGGCGCAACCACTCGGCAATTTCTTGATCCGCTGGTGTCGGTCCAGTTTGACCATCTACCACAAAAATAGCAGCACTCGCTTCTGTGAGCGCTGTCATTGCTTGTTGGCGAATGAGTGGCAGAAACTCAGTATCGTCATTAAATACCAAACCCCCAGTATCAACGACGAGAAACTCACGATCGCTCCAATAAGATTGTAAGTAAGTGCGATCGCGAGTCACTCCCGGTTGATCGTGAACGATCGCAGATTGTTCCCCAGCGAGGCGATTGACTAGAGTAGATTTGCCCACATTTGGGCGACCAATAATAGCAACAATAGGAAGTTTCATAACGGGATGCAGATTGCTCCAAACTTCTATTGTAACGACTTTACATGCGCCTCGGCATAAACGCCTAGGCACTTTGCCTAACTTGCTGATTTGGTAGGTTGTTCTGTCTCTATTGTTAATTTCTGTCCTAATTTTGGTTCAGTACCCGCAACCAAACGCTGAATATTACTGCGATGACGAAGAATGACGTATAAGCCAGCAGTTACAGCAAACAGGACATAAGGTAATGGTTGATGTAAAACAAGCATGAAAATAGAAACAGAGATAGCGCCACAAATTGAACTCAACGAGACAATCCGCGATATGGCTACCACGAGTGCAAACACTCCTACCGTTGCCAAACCTACCTGCCAATTCATAGCTAGCAAAATACCTAGACTTGTAGCCACCGACTTACCACCAGTAAACCCTAAAAAAATCGATTTACTATGTCCTAGTACAGCAGCTAATCCTGCTAAAGTGACTATCCAAGGCTGCCAAAGTGCCAGGTTTACCGTTAAAGGAACAAGATGTTGACTCTCGACATACCCAAACAGGAGGTATACCAAGGCGATCGCTAAGACCCCCTTCAAGCAGTCAACAACTAAAACGAATGCTCCTGGACCTTTACCTAAAGTTCTTAAAACATTAGTTGCTCCAGTAGAGCCAGAACCAACCTCTCGAATATCGATACCTTTCAACAGCTTAACTGCTATGTAGCCTGTGGGGATAGAGCCCAGCAGGTAAGCTATGACTAAAGTCACCCCACACAAAGTTAACCAAACAGACATAGGGAGGGTTAGGAGTTGGGAGGAGCCAGTGCGTTGGGCAGCTGTGCCGACAGTCCCGCAACTGGCGTTTAGGAGTTAGGAGTTAGGAATAACCACTAACCACTATCTACTATCTAATATTGACTGACCAAAATGTTAAAAATCATCATCGTAAGTTTTCATCATTTTGGGATCAGGGGCAAAAGCTAACCACAGAGGGAACTGTAATAGTGCTAAACTGATTTGCTCTTCCGAATCATCAATGATAATCAAAGGTTGTTGATTTGCTTTCACCAAGCGATCAGCTTTTTGTGCCAAAGCTTCAGCTGTCTCAAATAATATAACCCCCCGGTCGGGTCCAAAATCTGGGCGACCAATTCCTAGACAATCCTGTAAACCGCGTCGCCATTCACCTAGACGTTCTGGTGTATTTGCTAACACGAGGGCGCGTAGGCGATCGCCATACAGTCTGTGTAGTATCGAAATCACTGCTGAACTGATGAGGATATTTTGCAATCTACTGCCCATTGTCCGCAGTGCACCTCGTCCTCCTTGGTTAAAGAACCAGTTAGAAACTCTTTCGGCATGAATTGGTTCAAAGGTACGACGCAGTTGCCATGGTGGACCGTAGTAATCGGGTTTAGTACGGTACTGATCTATTAAGCGACGAATTTGCTTTGTTGTCTCTTGAAATTGCTGTGATGTTCCTAGCTGAGGTTCAGATGGCTTCACATCTTTCACCTCTGGTTTTTCTGGTTCTGGTTTTGCCTTTGGTATCAGTTGCAATTGCTCTGCTGCTACTGCTAAATCTTGCAAGCTCCCGGCAAGATAGTCCTTGAAGCCTTGCACCCTAATTGCCAAGTCTTGAGAAGCACCGGCAAAAGTGGTTCGCATCTCGTTGCGAATCCGTTCTTGACGCCGTTCTAACTGTTCTACAGAAATTTGCAGCGCCCCTCTGCGTTGTTCTAGGTCAGACAACGCATCTTGTACTATTTTTCCCATTGTCATTTGGGTTGCATTCACTTGCGCTTGAAGAGTTTTGTATGACGCTTGCAAATTAGCTATTTCTTCTTTTAGCGCTTGTTCGGTGCGTTGCAACTCTGCCACCCGTTCAGCTACCTGAGCTTCTTGACTATCATATCTTGTATGTTTTGCTTCTAATTCTGTTTCTAATCGAACAGCAGTACTTTTCTCCTCTAGCTGTCCCACCTTGTCAGTTGACTCTTCTGTTGGGCTTGGTGTTTCTGAGTCAATGTTTGGTACAGCAGAAGTTAGATTACCTTGTTGAGCTTCTATATCATCTGTTGAATTGTGTGCTGCTACATCTACCACCGAATCAACAGAGGAGTTTTGTGATTGCTCATTTGTATGATTGTGTTCTTCTTTTGACATCAATGACTCATGAATTGGTTGTGGACTTTGAGATTCCTCGGGATACATAAACAATAGCTTGCAAAAATATACAATTTACAATTCATAAAATTATGAACAAAGGAGACAAGGAGCATCATGGGTAAACATCATTCCTTGTCTCCCATTGCTCCCTATCTTTCTTGTCTACTGTTGGGGACATCGTTGTTCTAAACAACTTCTGAGGGTGTTAGGGTCGAATAAAATTGGCAAAAAATGAATACTTTTAACTTCTCGGAAGTAGAACAGAATGGGAGCGTTTTTCCAAAATATCCGCCAGTTTTGCCATTCTTGGTAAGGAAAACGTCGGATTAATTTTTCACCTCTGTAAATATCTAAATCAGTTGCTGTAAATTGTAGACGCAGTGTTACAGCTTGAAACATGAGAAACAAGCCAAATAATGCTATCACTCCCCCTAACCAAGGTTGTACCAAAAGTAATGGGATTGCAGCAATGACCAATACTACGGGTATGTAGTATGCTGGCTTGAGTTCTACTGTTGATGCTGAGTTAGACGTAAATGAAGTAGTCACAGTCAAAAACCCTGCTTTGCTATTTAGACATTTCCCCTATTTTAAGAGTGATAACCATGAATAAAATTCCTCACTCTTTCCTCATACAGGCGCAAGACCTTGCGCCCCCACTCCTAACTCCTAAGTTTTCGCTAAAACCCTGGCAGAGATAGCGCATTCCCTTTTCCTTGAAACATTATCCAAGAAAGAAAAAAGTTGCTAATAAAGATAATCAATAGAGCAGTCACAACTGCAGATGTTGTTGATTGCCCTACTCCTTTTGCTCCGCCACTTGTCGTCATACCCCAATTGCACCCAATTATGGCGATAAAAACCCCAAAGCAAAATCCTTTGAGCATTGAGCTAACAATATCCCAAGTACCAAGGAAGTTGCGGGCTGAATCAATAAACGCTATCTCAGAAAGATTGTACACATTCACCGCAATTATTAATCCCCCAATCATGCCTGTTACTAGAGAGAGGAGGGTTAATATTGGTAGCATTAAGCAGCAAGCAAGTACACGAGGAATCACTAAGTAATCAACTGGGTCGGTTTTCAACATTAAAAGGGCATCTATTTGTTCGGTTACCCGCATAGTGCCAATTTCTGCGGCAAATGCCGAGCCAACTCGTCCTGCTAAAACCACTGCGGTTAAAACTGGAGAGAGTTCTCTTGATAATGCGATCGCCAGCACTCCGCCAACGATGTTTCCCGTTCCAAAATTGATAAACTCCCGTGCGACTTGAATAGTAAACACCGCGCCTACAAAGACAGCCGTTAATAAGGCTATAAACAGGGAGTCTGGTCCTACTGCTGCCATTTGCTCTAAGGTGTTGCGCCAATGGATTTTACCCTTAAGCAGGTGAATTGGCACTTGTCCACCCAAGAACATTGCTGACAGCAATCGCTGAGTCCATCTTCCCAAACTAGATCTTGATATAGTGCCGTTCAAGTTTTACAAGCTAACTCAGTAACTGCATTAAGAATAGCGAATTACGAACCTTTCTTCTCAGTACATGAACTAACTTTAAAGCCTGTCTCAGAAATTAAAGCTGTTGAAAAGAACCTTCTAGCTGCTACGACATCTTCTTAGCAATCCTAAATCATTCGTGAAAAATGAGAAACCTGGTTTCTCCAAAAAACCGGGTTTCTGAGACTTTTGATTTTTACAACTCCTAAACGGACTGCTATGGATAATTAAGAATTGGGTAAACTGCCTTAATATCTCCAGTCATTTATGTGTAAGTATTTTAATGAAAACTTAAGATTTTTGAACTATCGCTTAAGACGCAAAAATCGCTCTTATTGTAGAAATTGGTGACCCAGGATATAACCCTTAAGCAACCAATCTCATGGAGACTACCCCACATGACGATGATCATAAATTTTCTGCGATCGCTTGTGCTGACGATTATTTTCAGCTTTGTGACTCCCTTGTTTTTAATCGGGAGTTTTTTGAGTCTAGTCTTCCTGATCGGCTACATTCCTGGTTTGCAAGGTGTGACGGAGGCGATCGCTGATCATGTGTTACAGTTTCTTATCATCTTTGGCAGTGGCACTCCCCTGCGAGGTTTATTTGTCATTTGTTTGACTTGTAGTTTTGTTGGTGCATTATTTGATACATATGCTTACTATAGGTGTCAAATTTTAAGATGATTTGATAAGTGATGTAACCGACAGGAGGATGCTAATGTTGAGATATGGAAGTGGTCCTGCACCAATAAAGTTAAATACTTAGGGTCGTCTTGGTCTTGTGTTTTTGGTAAGGGTGACTGATATGGTTACTTTTTATGACATGGTTATACTTAGTATGGTTCTCTAAAGCTTACAAAGTTTGTTTATCGATATATACAAATTGATTATTGGTAAATTTTGGTGAGATTGAATCACTTACCTATTATATTTAAGTTTGTTACGAGGTTTTTTGACTGCTCATGATTTGGCCTTTTAAGCCCAGGTTTCGGAAACAAATTGCTCGCATCGAAATTACGGGTGCGATCGCCAGTGCAACTCGTAAAAGAGTGTTAGAAGCTCTGAAAACAGTAGAAGAAAAAAAATTTCCTGCGTTACTTTTGCGTATCGACAGTCCTGGCGGAACCGTGGTAGATTCTCAGGAAATCTACAGTGCCCTTCGAAGATTGCGAGAGAAAGTAAAAATTGTTGCTAGTTTTGGAAATATTTCTGCTTCTGGCGGTGTCTACATTGGTATGGGAGCCGAACACATCATGGCCAACCCTGGTACAATTACGGGGAGCATTGGTGTGATTTTGCGCGGCAATAATTTGGAACGCTTATTGCAAAAAATAGGTATTTCCTTCAAAGTCATCAAGTCTGGTCCCTACAAAGATATTTTGGCGTTTGACCGAGAACTCACTGAACCAGAACAAACTATTTTGCAAGAACTGATTGATACAAGCTATCAACAATTTGTACAAACAGTAGCGCAGGCACGTTCTTTAGCAGTTGACACTGTCAAAAGTTTTGCAGATGGACGTATTTTTACTGGGCAGCAAGCTGTAGAGTTAGGGATTGTAGATCGTCTAGGAACAGAAGAAGACGCTCGTCGTTGGGCAGCGGAACTAGTTGGTCTTGACCCTGAAAAAACCCCTCTCTACACTCTAGAAGAGCGTAAACCTCTATTGAGCCGCTTATTACCAGGAAATCGCCAGACTGTTTCAGGATTTGGGGCAGGGATTGATTGGCTGGAATTTGAAATGTCTACAAGTGGTCTACCTTTGTGGTTATATAGACCCTGAGAGGAAGTTAGGAGTTAGGAGTTAGGAGTTAGGAATTATAATTCTTAACTCCTAACTTCTAGCTCTTATAGATATCACATGTAAGGTAAGGAGGATTTTTTGTGGAGTGGCGAATGCAGGCTATTCGCGGAGCTATAACCGTTTCAGAAAACACAGTCGAAGCAATGCGAGAAGCTGTAACGGAATTGCTAGATGAAATGGAAAAACGGAATCAATTGCATCCGAAGAACATCTTAAGTGTAACTTTTTCTGTTACGCGTGATCTCAATGCTATTTTTCCGGCAGCGATCGCACGTACCCGTCCTTACTGGGATAACGTGGCAATGTTGGATGTGCAACAAATGCACGTTGAGGGTAGCTTAGCTCACTGCATCCGGTTTTTAGTGCATGCCTACCTGCCAGCATCTGCTCCAATTTTTCATACCTATTTGCGTCATGCTACAAACTTACGTCCCGATTGGAGTTAACAGTTAACTATGAATCATTAACTGTTAAAACTTTTTAATAAATAAATAGAAATTTTAGCGGATGGGAATAAACCCAGCCTGCTCAATTTCTTTTTGCCCTTGGTCGCTTAGCAAAAGTCTTGTATAGGCTTCTCCAGCCTGCTGTTCCCGGTTTTTGTTTTGCTTAACAATGACAAACAATTTAGCAATTAGGGGATAAGTACCGTTCTTGATAGCTTCGGTATTCACTTGATTGCGCTTCAATGGGCATTGATTGAGTGGCACTAAAGGTTCACGGTAAGGAGAAATGAACTGTGTGGAAGTGCGACCTATAGGCAAAGGCTTTACCATGCATTGAGGCACGACGCCTGGAGCAGAAGCAAAATATAGACCACCAGGGGTTTGATGAACCCGACGTAGTGCCTCTGTCGTTGAGTAAACATACTCTACATTAGAACCAAGACCTTGCTTCTCTAACACCTGATTGGGAGGAAATGCAGTGTCTGCGTTCTCTGGTTTTTGGGAGAAAGGAGTGATCAACAGGTCCGGTCCTCCTACCTGTTTCCAGTTGGTTATGTGCCCCTGGTAAATTTGCTGCAATTGGTCAATCGTCAAGCCCGAGACTTTAAGTGCTGGATTCACAACTACTGCTATACCATCAGTGCCAACCTGATGAGCAACAAGGTCGAAACCTTGCTGTTGAGCCATAGCAGATTCTTTGGCTGTGAGTGGACGAGAAGACTCTGTAAAGTCCACTTGCCCGTTGAGTAACATACGAATGCCTGAACCAGATCCTGGGCTGGTATCAGTGGGATGTACATAGTGTAGGTGTAGCTCTGGACGCGTGCTTTGAATTTGAGAATCTACTAATTGCCTGATTGGTGCCCAGGCAGTACTCCCACCATAGTTAAAAGAGCCACTGGGGATATTAGTAAGTGTCTTAAAAGTTGAAGTCCTAGACCCAGAACCCTGATCTGTACTTTGGTTAGATGAAGAAGACGCACCATAAGCAATGAATAAGCGGGGTCTAAGCCATAGCCACAACCCACCAATAATGAGAATGGTCACCAACTCACCAATCACTAAGCCCCTAATCAATTGGACAGCGTCTTTACTAAGTGAGACGCGTTGCCTGCGATCATCGTTCATATTTTCTTTATAAAATTCTGGTTACGCGTAAGTCATCAAAAACAAGGCTCGCTAATATGACAGCGAAGCGCGAGTATTCCCGGAAGCATTAAAGTTGTCCTCAGTCATTTTTTGATTAAGTTTGCATACAACTTACAGAAATTTTTGTAAAGCTTCTTTTTTTAGAAAAACTATAAAAACTATATATTATTGATTTTGTATAAAGATTTTTTAGGCAAAATTAATTAATACAACCGTCGGGCACATCGTCACATGTTAGACCAGTTACTGAAGGAGCGTTACCAGGTTGTTCAAGTTTTAAGTCAAGGTATATTCTGTCAAACATACGTAGCCCAAGACACCGACTTACCTGATCATCCTATTTGCATTGTCAAACATTTTTTACCCAGTAGTAGCTGTCCGATTCCAATCGAGCTCCGCAGAAGGTTATTTAACCGAGAAGCCGAAGCTTTGAAAAAATTGGGAGATTATGACCTAGTCCCTCACCTTTTAACTTATTTTGAAGATAATCTTGAGTTTTATTTAGTACAAGAGTTTATTGAAGGTCATCCTCTGAGCGTAGAACTTCCTCCTGGTCATCGATGGTCTGAAAGCAAAGTTATTCAACTACTGCAAGAAATCTTAAGCATCCTAGATTTTGTTCACAATTATGGACTGATTCATCGTGATGTCAAGCCAAGCAATATTCTTAGACGAAAGCGGGATAATCGTTTGATTCTGATTGATTTTGGTGCCGTTAAACCGATTTGGAATCAATTGATCAAAGACCAAGGAAAAACTCCCAGGTACATTCCTTTTGACCAGCACACTACGATCTCTATAGGTACACCGGGCTATATGCCTAATGAGCAGGTCAGAGGTAGACCGCGCCCGAATAGTGATATTTATGCCTTGGGCATGATTGGTATTCAAGCATTAACAGGATTACATCCAACACAACTACCAGAAGACCGCAATACAGGAGAGATTGTTTGGCAACATCTAGTGAAAGTAAGCGCTGATCTCGCCTTGATACTTAACAAGATGGTGAGCTATCACTTTCAAGATCGATACAAGTCAGCACAAGAGGCACTTGATGATCTCCAATCACTGATTCATGTGTGTGGGTCAATGCAGCAAGCTGATACTACCCTGTTAACACCAGATATGACATTGGCACCTCAAACTCTTATAAAGAATCAGGTTACTACAAGGGTGTTAAAACCACGTTTAGATGAAGCAACGAGTCATAAAACTGTTTCTTTTTTCACTCATAAATCCGCTTTAATGATTGGTTTAGTTATGGGTGTAGTGTCTGGTCTCATTTTAATGATTGTGAGTTATTGGTCCCTCCAGATGATTGATAATCATGCCTCAAAAATTTACGACTCCGAACTTCAACAGCAAAAGAATTTCCGTTAAGAACAATCTGCTACTGCTGCCTTTGTTCCTTTAGAGGTTGTGTATGATGATAGTCTTGGATGCTATCTCGATAAATCAGAAACGCCACAATCCCAACTACCACTAAGTTAATCATTAGGAGCCCTGTTGCACTCCATATCCAAATTTTTGCCATAGACTTAGCTTCGAATAGCATACTAGTAAATTGTTAATTTACACTTTCTTTCTTAGCCGAGTGTTTGTGATGAAACCGAATGCCTAAAAAGATGTCATAAACAAACTCAAAAAAATCTTTTTTTTGCATCAGTCCTAAGGATTGATGACAACCTTTTTCATCTAAAAGGGGTTTCATAACATGATATGCCGTCTGGTAGTGATACCAAGGGATAGAGGGCCATAAATGGTGAATTAAATGGTAATTTTGACCCATAATCAAGATGTTTAGTATGGGATTAGCATAGACGCGAGCATTTTTCCAGCGATCGCGCTCTATAAAGGGACGATGGGGTAAGTAATCAAAAAATAGTCCCAGTCCTAACCCAACTAACGCAGAAGGGATGAACCAAAAATTGAGAATGTAACCCAAAAAGTGATATTGAACTGAAATATAAACAATTGTCACAACAAATAAACGGCTCAGGAACCATTCTAGTAGCTCATATTTACGCCATAGTTGTCGTTTAAAGAAGAAGACCTCGTGGTATAAAAAACGCACAAAAATCAACCACAGTGGACCTCCTGTAGAAACATAATGGTCTGGATCGTCATCTGGATCATTAACATGTGCATGATGCTGCAAATGCACCCGTGTAAACACTGGAAAAGCAAAAACTAGCATAAGAGCACTGCTATGACCTAATATTGCATTGATCAACTTGTGACGATGGGCAGACTGGTGACAAGCATCATGAATCACTGTGCCTGCAATATGCAAAGCAAGAGTGTTGATGCTAAAACATAGCCAGTGTGGCCATTGCCAAAGCCAGTAACCAAAGTGAGACAACATGAAGCTAGCAAAAGCCGCCAGAAACATCAGTAGTGCAGGACTCAGATTCCCAGGCGCAGCTAATAATTCCTTTGGTGGGACTGTCATTGGCTTAGGTGCCTCTGACGTCAGCATTTTCAAACTCCTTATTTAGCAAATATCTGCGAGTATACGACACGAGTAGACCAATAATAAAGTTTTGTATAGCAACAATCCTCAACTTCTTAACCAAAAACCACAAGCATTTTTGATCTAACTCCCAACTCCTAACTCCAATCTCCCCCTCCCCACTCCCCAGTGAATCAGCAGTGACAGACAAGAGATATCCTTATTATTTAATATGACTCCCAGGATAGGTCCTTAGATTCAGTCCCTATGCAACTAAAAGATTCTATACGCCGGACAAAAATTGTCGCTACAATCGGTCCTGCCACTAGTAGCCCAGAAATGCTCAAAGCTATTATTGAAGCAGGTGCAACAACGTTGCGACTAAACTTCTCCCACGGTTCTCATGCTGACCATCAGCGTAATATTCGCTTGATTCGACAAACTGCCTTTGAATTGAATCGCCCCGTGGGGATTCTTCAAGACTTACAAGGACCAAAAATTCGCTTAGGGAAGTTTGAAAATGGATCTGTGGTTGTGGCAAAAGGCGATCGCTTCACCTTAACCAATCGCCCTGTTGTTGGCACACAGGAATTGAGCTGTGTTACATACGATTATTTAGCACAAGAAGTTCCAACAGGAGCAAGAATCCTCCTGGATGATGGGCGAGTAGAAATGCTGGTAGAGGATATTAACCAAGAAAAAGGCGATCTACATTGCCGTGTGACAGTGGGTGGAGTGCTTTCGAACAACAAAGGTGTTAACTTTCCGGGAGTTTATCTGTCAGTTAAAGCAATGACTGACAAAGACCGGGAAGACCTGATGTTTGGTTTAGATCAAGGTGTTGATTGGGTAGCTCTTTCCTTTGTCCGCAATCCACAGGATATGATCGAAATTAAAGAGCTTATTTCTAGCACTGGTAAGCAGGTACCAGTAATTGCCAAAATTGAAAAGCACGAAGCAATCGAGCAAATGGAAGCAGTATTAGCTTTGTGTGATGGGGTTATGGTAGCAAGAGGCGACCTAGGTGTGGAACTGCCAGCAGAGGATGTTCCAGTATTGCAAAAGCGGTTAATTGTCACTGCCAATCGCCGGGGAATTCCGATCATTACCGCCACTCAAATGTTAGACAGCATGGTTAATAACCCACGTCCCACGCGTGCGGAAGTTTCAGACGTAGCGAATGCGATCTTGGATGGTACGGATGCGGTAATGCTTTCGAATGAAACAGCTGTTGGCAAATACCCAGTAGAAGCTGTAGCAACAATGGCACGGATTGCAGAGCGCATTGAGCAGGAGGTAGCGCAAAATGCAAATGCCCGTCAAATGAGAGATCCCAAACGTTCCATTCCTAATGCCATCAGTCAAGCAGTAGGTCAAATAGCAGAACAATTGGGAGCAGCAGCCATTATGACCCTAACACAAACTGGGGCTACAGCTCGCAACGTCTCCAAGTTTCGCCCACAAACACCTATCTTGGCAGTCACGCCGCATGTAAATGTGGCAAGACAACTCCAACTCGTATGGGGAGTGAAACCACTGTTAGTGCTAGAACTACCTTCTACTGGTCAGACTTTTCAAGCAGCTATTAATGTCGCTCAAGAGCATGATCTCCTGTCTCAAGGGGACCTGGTCGTTATGACCGCAGGCACACTCCAAGGAATTTCTGGATCAACGGATTTGATCAAAGTCGAAGTCGTGACAGCAGTGCTAGGTCAGGGAATTGGTTTAGGACAAGGTTTTGTGAGTGGTCGTGTACGAGTGGCTCACACGGCTGTAGATGTGAGTAACTTTAATCCTGGAGAGATTTTAGTCGCTTCACGCACCAACGCTGATTTTGTTGAGGCAATTCGTAAGGCAGCTGGAATTATCACCGAGGAGGAAAGCTTGACAGGTCATGCAGCAGTGATTGGGTTACGTCTCGGTGTGCCAGTCATAGTCGGCGTTAAAAATGCAACACAAGTTATCCGCGACGGTGCGATTTTGACTATGGATATACAACGAGGGTTGGTTTACTCTGGGGCAGTGGGAACACCTTAAATATAGTTGACTTAGCAGAGTTTAAGCTGTTGGTAACTCGTCGATCAGAGCCCGAATGACGTCTGTTACTGTTTTCCCTGTTCGGCTACAATACTTTTCGAGCTGAGTGATTTCTTGAAATGTCAGATTTACAGTAATTTGCCTGAGTGTACGTGTTTTGGAGGAGCTTTCATAAGAAAGATATATACGTGCGTACGTTGTATCCATTGGTATACGTCTTCTCAAGTAGAGTGATCAGAGTTGTTGAACTGACTATAATTTTGTTTGCTCTGTAAGCTTTTGACAGTACCCACTATGGGTACTTCTCAATATGTACGATTTATGAATCAACCTTCTTGGAGAAGACAGCTATCCCAATGATAAATAAATATAACTATGTCATTGAATAAAAGCGAAAAGCACATAGTTGCTAGATCAAACAATTACATAGTTTAGAACTATATAGCAGTCCTATATGACTTACCAACATTGAGAAATCGGGCTTCTTGAACCAACCCAGTTTCTACAAGATAGAAAATTTGTAAGTCAAACTAGGATTGCTATAGTTTTATAATGTTATTCTTTCTATTTTTAGATAATTCCAACTTTTTCTCACAATTAAATACATTTAAAATGTGGCTAGTTGATGCGTTTAAAAAAAGTTGAACAATAATTTATTTATGTTAAATTCAATACTAATATAGTATTAAAGTAAAGATTCATTAAGAGGAGCAAACTTCCTTAGCTAAGGCACAAAAGTAAGGATTGAACAAACAATTCAGTGAATATTTTAGAGATACTTTGAGCTTACTTCCAAAAAATCTTAATTTAGATAGCTATTCGTAGTCAGTATACTCCTAGCCATAAAGTCGATAAAAAACCAGGGAAAATTACTATTTTGGGCTCTACCTTTGATTTAATAGCAGTTTCAATCAGTGCACTACCTCACCAATAGATGAAATACATGCAGTAGCAGCTATTTCTGCATCGCGACGCTTTTGCAATACATTCAGATCTTAATTTATGACTCAGCCTTCTCCAAAGCAAGCAGGGCAAAAGTTTAATCAGCTACAGAACCGTACGCAAAGTAGAGAGAATTTGACCCGAGAAAATTCACAGCAATTAACTTCGTCAAGGCAACAACAAAAGAGCTTAAAGACAAAGGCGATCGCTTGGTCTGTTGCTATTGGCATGATTCCTGTGCTAGCAGTTGGGATCACCACTTACTACCTTGGCAGTCAATCAATTACCAAGCAGATCTCCTCGAAAGCAAACAACCCCACAGATGTTGCAGAAACCGAAGCTGTACTTACAAAACAGCTTTCACTTCTATTGATTGCTACAGGAATAACATCAGCGCTGGCAGGTGCGATCGCTGCAATTGTTGCAAACCGTGCCATTCGTCCCGTTCTGGATGCTGCTGAAACTTCTTCAACGATAGCGAATAGGCTATTTCGCGAGAGTAGCGCTGCTCGTGCTTCTGTTGCGGGTAAAGATGAGTTAGGTGTCTTAGAAACAAACCTTGCTTTAATCAAAAAGCAGCTTCCAACCTTGTTATGGAGAAGAGAAACCGAAGCTGAATATACTCAAGTCTCGATGCACATAACTCGTTGTATTTGGAAATCACTCAATGAGGAGGATGTCCTGAAAACGACTGTGGAAGAAATGCGTAAAGCACTCAAAGCCGACCGTGTAGGAGTTTTTCGCTTCAATCCTAACTGGGATGGAACCTTTGTTGCAGAGTCAGTCGCATCTGGAGTACCGAAAGTATTATGGACTACAATTGCCGACCCCTGTTTTACGGCAAAGTATGTCGAACAATATCGCAAGGGCCGTATCCGTGTCATTAATAATATCTATCAAGCTGAGCTTAATGATTGTCATATTGGATTGCTAGAGCGATTTGCTGTTAAGTCTAATATGGTCGCACCAATTTTCAAAAACGACCAGTTATTTGGCTTATTGATTGCCCATCAGTGTTCTGAGCCTCGTGATTGGCAACAGCCTGAGATTAATTTATTTACTAATATATCTACGCAAATAGGGTTTGTACTCAATTACACTAAACTACTTGAACGGGTAGAAACGAAAGTAGATCAAGCTCAAGTTGTTATTGATATTACCCGCCGTATCCGAACATCACTCAATGAAGAGGATGTGCTCAAAACTACAGTAGAGGAAGTCCGCAAAGCATTGAGTACAGATCGAGTGCTTGTTTATGGCTTTGATTCGGATTGGTATGGAACTGTGATTGCAGAATC
>JAJPJF010000471.1 GCA_021324415.1 Nostocales cyanobacterium Centralia_MAG_434 | reverse complement strand
GGCGCGGTGGAACCACACTGATCCCATCCCGAACTCAGAGGTGAAACGCTGCTGCGGCGACGATAGTTGGAGGGTTGCCTCCTGCCAAAATAGCTCGATGCCAGGTTATTCTTCCAAATAAAGCCTCTTTCTATCTCTCCAACATAGAAAGAGGCTTTATTTTTTCTGTATAAAATCTGTACTAGACTTGCGACTAGAGAAATCTATTCCTTTAGTATCACCATCATAGCCCTACCATTGGACCACTGGTAGAAGTTAACAGAAAAGTTAGTAGTTATTCTGTTTAATTAGTATTGTTAAAAAATGTAATTTAGCTATGCAAAATAAAAATTGTGTAAGTCTCTAACAATTAGATTGTTGTTAGTTTGAGCACGATTTTAAAGAAATTGGATGCGTTTTTTGATGCTTAAAGAAGAAAAAGAGAGAAATTAGGAAAACCTTTTTACATAAAGGTTTTTCAAATCAAAACATTAGAGAAATTTAAAATTTAAGGGGAACAATAACCATGAAGAATTCCATCTCAAAAAAACTATGGGCTAGTGCCTTTGCTGTTAGTTTAGCTACCTTACCTTTAGCTGCACCTGTTTATGCCCAAGCTGGTGGTTCTGCGGGTGGCAGTGGCGGTACTGGCGGGACTGGTAGTTCTGGAACTGGTACAACCGGAACCACAGGAACTGGTACCACTGGAACCACAGGCACTGATACAACCGGAACAGGAACTGGTACCACTGGAACAGCAGGCACTGGTACCACTGGAACAGCAGGCACTGGTACAACCGGAACAGGAACTGGTACCACTGGAACAGGCACTGGTACCACTGGAACAGGCACTGGTACCACTGGAACAGGCACTGGTACCACTGGAACAGGAACTGGTATCACTGGAACAGGCACTGATACCACTGGAACAGGAACTGGTACCACTGGAACAGGCACTGGTACCACTGGAACAGGAACTGGTATCACTGGAACAGGCACTGATACCACTGGAACAGGCACTGGTACCACTGGAACCACTGGGACTGGCGGTACAGCAACAGACAGTGGTACTGGAACTGGTACAACAACTGGTGCTGGCACCGCAGGTAATAGCACTTCTGGAAGTAGCACTACAGGTAACAGCAATTACCAAGGAACTACAAGCAGCACGACAACAGACAGTGATAACGGTCCTAGTTGGGGTTGGTTAGGCTTCCTTGGTTTAATTGGTCTTGCAGGTCTACTGGGTCGCAATCGCTCTAAGCCTGCGTCTTACCGCAACAATATATAAGCTATTCGTAGTTGTGCTTTAGGAGCCTAGTTCAACTAGGTTTTTTGCAAGCCCCGACCTCACTCCCGAAGGGCAGGTCGGGGTAGTTGACTACAAATAATGGGTGACATTGACTTTTGATTGAAAATAAGCTACAAATAACAAGCTAAATAAGAAATAAACTATAACAATAAATGTGAATAGACATCCATCTCAACATAAACCACGTGTCGTATGGCAGGCGGTTTTTTCACTGTTGATGTTTGTTTTTATGTACTTGCCTATACTGGTACTTGCTTTTTATAGCTTTAACCAATCATCCTATAGTGCAGCTTGGCAAGGGTTTACTTGGGATTGGTATCGCAAACTTTTTAGTGATGAACGCATTTTTTTTGCTTTACAAAATAGTTTGATTGTTGCCTGTTGTGCAGTAGGTATTTCATCTGTGTTAGGCACTTTGATGGCGGTCGGGTTAGCACGTTATCGGTTTCTTGGTAAGACATTGTATAGGGGTATGTCTTACCTACCGTTGATTATTCCTGATATTGCGATCGCCACTGCAACCCTAGTTTTTTTGGCAGCGGTTGCCATTCCCTTAAGTTTATGGACAATTGTGGCAGCGCACGTAGTGTTTTGTCTAGCCTATGTGAGTCTTGTTGTATCTTCTCGACTCACCAACCTAGATCCTCATTTAGAAGAAGCAGCACTAGACTTGGGAGCAACACCAATACAAGCTTTTATAAAAGTGCTGCTACCTCAGCTGATACCTGGGATTGTAGCTGGCTGTTTGCTAGCCTTTGTTCTTAGTTTTGACGACTTTCTAATTGCTAGTTTCACCACTGGTAGTGGTTACAATACTTTGCCAATGGAGATTTTTAGCCGGATTAGAACAGGTGTCAAGCCCGACATTAATGCTCTTAGTGTGATTTTGATTTTAGTCTCTGCGAGCTCTGCGCTTGTGGCTGAATTAATCCGTGCGTCTTTTCAAGATAAAAGCTCAGTGTGAATTGGGATTTGAAACGCAGATCATTGTCTAGCATATCTGCGTGCATCTGCGAGAGGCTGTGGTTGCAATAATGACAGTCCTGCAAAAGTGCTTGACAAAATTAATAGAATCAAGATAGACTCTCGTAATGGAAATCTGTGCCCTCATATATATTCATATTTAAATTCCAAAAACAGATACACAAATAAGCAAAATATTCTCATGATTTACCTGTGTGGGATTGTACTTAGGTGAATAAGAGATTATAGCTGATGTGTAATTATTGCATAAAGATTATGTTTTTAATTTACTTTCGCGGAGTCAACGTTGGACAAGATGCGATATCCGACTGATTATGCAAATATGCCAAAATCTTAATTGCTCAAATCCCTTCAACCCTGACGGCAATAGATTTTGCATGAGTTGTGGACAAAGCAACTTTGGCAAGCTTCTGAGAAATCGATTCCGTGTATTGAGATTATTAGGTGAAGGTGGATTCAGTAGAACTTATGAAACAGAAGATGCAGATAGACTAGATGCACCTTGCGTCATCAAACAATTTTTTCCGCAAGTTCAAGGAACTTCTGAGCGTACTAAAGCAGCTCAACTATTTAAAGAAGAAGCTTTTCGGCTGTATGAACTCGGAGAAAATCATCAGCAAATTCCTAGATTACTTGCTTTCTTTGAACAAGGTTCGTGCTTGTATCTGGTGCAAGAATTTATTCAAGGACGAACTCTCTTACAAGAACTACAACAACAAGCCTTTAGCGAACAGCAAATTCGAGAACTCCTCACTGATATATTGCCTGTTCTTGATTTTATTCACTCTCGTAACGTTATCCATCGGGATATCAAGCCAGAAAACATCATTCGCCGATCCTCTCCAAGAGGGGATCTTGTATTGATTGACTTTGGTGGTGCCAAGCACGTAACACAAACTAGCTTAGCTAGACAAGCCACAGTCATATATACAGTCGGTTATGCGCCTACTGAGCAAATGGCAGGATTTGCCTATCAAGCGAGTGATCTCTACTCTTTAGGGGTTACTTGTGTGCGTCTGTTGACACAGTGTTTGCCTACAAGAGATTCTGATGGACAGATTCATGATCATCTTTATGATCCTATGAGCGCTCAATGGTTATGGCGAGAGCGTTTACTGGAAACAGGTGTGACCATTAGCAATGACTTGGGGCAAATTCTTGATAAGTTACTGAAACATTTGCCCAAAGAAAGATATCAATCAGCAGTAGAAGTTCTCCAGGATTTAAATTCTCCAAGGTTTCCTAGTGGTGAACTACCTTTGTATTCTCAACAGAAGCCACCAAGCAAACCACAAGAAACCATATCAATATTTCCTGCACTACGAACGTTTGAATTTGATGTGGTCACAGTCAACGCCAGAGGTCAAGAAATTAGTCGTCAACTACAGACTGCGAAGTTTTATGTAGAGGATTTAGGTAACGTCGTTATTCTGGAAATGATCGCCATTCCAGGCGGAACTTTTCTGATGGGTTCGCCAAAAGATGAAGGAGATGCTGATGAACGTCCACAACACAAAGTCAGTGTGAAACCTTTTTTTATGGGAAAATTTCCCATAACTCAGACTCAGTGGCGATCTGTAGCAGCGTTACCCAAAGTTAAGCAGTCATTAAATCCCAATCCATCTAAGTTCAAAGGAATCAATCGCCCAGTTGAAAATGTATCTTGGCATGAAGCAGTAGAGTTTTGTGCCAGGCTGTCGGAAAAAACTGGACGAAAGTATCGTTTGCCGAGTGAAGCTGAATGGGAATATGCTTGTCGTGCTGGCACAACAACACCGTTCCATTTTGGCGAAACCATCACTTCGGAGTTGGTTAACTGTAATGGAAGTGATACCCATGCTTTTGACTTAAAAGGTAAATTTCGTAAAGAAACAACATCTGTTGGCAGTTTTCAGGTCGCAAACGCTTTTGGATTGTATGATATGCATGGGTTAGTCTGGGAATGGTGTGCTGACCCCTGGCACAAAAATTACGACGGTGCACCAACAGATGGAACAGTTTGGGAAATAGGTGGTGATCATAATCGCCGAGTGCTTCGTGGCGGTTCTTGGAGTTTCAGTCCGGTTCTTTGTCGAAGTGCGAGTCGTAGCTGGAATGAATCGGATGGTGGTCTTAGGGTCTGTGGCTTTCGAGTTGTAGCAAGTTAAAGTCACATTATTTTGTAATTGCAAAAATACTTTGTATAAATCACACCCCCAATGTGATTTACTAAAAACTTACGCAGAGTCATCTTCTTTATTGAACACCTGCTGAGTGTGTGCTAGGGGGTTCCATGTCTGGACAAGCTAGGAGTTTTAACTGGTTATTAGGAGTTGCTAGTTTGTGTGCTAGCATTCTGAGCGCTAACTGTGCGATCGCTCAAATTGTTCCAGATCGGACTTTACCAAATAACTCTATCGTCACTCCGGGTGGCAACACCAGTCTGATTGGGGGAGGAACCCAAGCTGGACGCAACTTATTCCATAGTTTTCAACAGTTTTCTGTACCCACTGGTGGTACTGCTTTTTTCAATAACGCTATTGAAATTCAGAATATCATCAGTCGGGTAACAGGCGGATCAATCTCCAACATTGATGGGATAATCCGTGCGAATGGAACAGCCAACCTATTTCTAATTAATCCATCGGGGATTGTTTTTGGTCCAAATGCTAGCTTAAATATTGGTGGTTCCTTTGTTGCAACAACAGCCAATGCCCTCCAGTTTGGTAATCTTGGGTTTTTCAGTGCTTCCAACCCAGAGGCACCGTCTCCTTTGTTGACAATCAATCCTTCCGCATTGCTATTCAATCAACTGCCCACTGGTGAAATTATCAACCGTTCCCAAGCACCTGCAGGGATCAATCCAAATGGCGAGAATACAATTGGTCTAAGAGTGCCCAATGGGAATAGTTTGTTGTTAGTGGGTGGAAATGTCAGCCTAGATGGTGGTAGCCTCAGAGCCTATGGGGGTCATATCGAACTTGCAGGATTAGCTTCCCCAGGAACTGTGGGCTTGGATATTACAAATAATACCCTAAATTTAAGCATTCCTAATGATGTACAACGCGCGGATGTATCCTTGAACAACGCAGCCATGAGTGTCTTTGGTGCAGGTGGTGGAGATATTGCCATCAATGCCCGTAATTTGAAAATGTCCAATGCATATCTATACGGTGGAATTGGCATCGGGCTAGGGAATGTTGGCACTATTGGTGGAGATATTAAGCTGAGTGCGACAGAGGCAATGACCTTAGATCAAGGAAGTCTCGTTGATAACGAAGTTTCTCAAAATGCCAGAGGTAATGGTGGCAATATTAACATCAACACTGGTTCCCTAACAGTACAAAATGGATCTGAGCTGTCTACCATAGTCGCTGGACAAGGAAATGGTGGCAATATTATTATCAATGCTCGCGATCGCATTGACTTTAACGGCAATAACAGCAATGGTGTAACTCGTGCCATCACTTCTGTGCTACCGGGAGGGGTCGGCAAAGCCGGAGATATTCAAATTACAACGGGTACTCTCTCATTAACCAATGGTGCTTTTTTAAGCAGTAGCATCTCAGGCAATGGGAACGGGGGGAATATTCTCATCAATGCCCACGATTCAGTCAGTTTTAATGGTAGTAGCTATGCTGACAGTAACGTGTTTACTGGTGGTGTGGGTAAGGGAGGAGACATTAAGCTGACAACCGGATCACTATCATTAATCAATGGTTCTCAACTAGATACAAGCGTCTCAGGGCAAGGTGAAGCTGGCAATATTACCATTGAGGCTCGCGATGCAGTTTATTTGGATGGCATAGTAGGTTATGCATTTAGTGGTGTGCAAAGCGAGTTGTTAACTGGAGGGATAGGCAAAGGGGGAGACATCAGGCTGACAACTGGGTCGCTTTCTGTGAAAAATGGTGCTCAACTCAGTACTAGCACGGATGGGCAAGGGAATGCAGGCAATATTATTATCAATGGCGATACAGTTACTTTTGACGGCGTAGGAGGTACTAACCCATTCCCCAGCAATGCAAACACTACGGTCGGAAGTAATGGTGTAGGCAAGGGTGGAAATATCCAGGTAAACGCTAGGTCACTATTTTTAACAAAAGGTGGTCAACTCAATGCTAATAACTTCGGGCAGGGTTATGCTGGCAATGTCACCATTAATGCCCAGGACACCGTTGCCTTAGATAGCGTAGGTGGGAACGGAATTGACAGTGGAGTGCAAACTTTAGGTGTAGGTAATGGGGGAGATATCCAAGTAAGTACTGGAACTCTCTCATTAACTAATGGTGGCAAATTATCTAGCTTCGCGCAAGGCAATGCCGGTAATATTACTATTAATGCCCGTGATCGCATTAACCTTGATGGTGCAAATAACAATAGCAACAGCCAAAGCTATAGCTGGATCTCCTCATCATTATTATCTGGAGGTGTAGGAGGTAAGGGAGGAGATATCCAAATAAACACTGGTTCTCTAACATTGAGCAATGGAGCTCAACTCATTACAAGCACCTACGGAAAGGGAAATGGTGGAAATATTACTATCAATGCCCGTGATGTTGTTAAGTTTGATGGTGTTGGCACTAATAAAAATTCCAGTGCTGCCTACAGTACTGTTGAATCTGGCGGTGTAGGTAACGCAGGCAATATCAACGTGACAACTGGGTCGCTGTTTTTAAATAACGGTGCTCAAATCAGTGCCACAACTGTTGGGCGGGGAAATGCAGGTGATATTAACATTAATGGGCGTGATGCCATTACCTTCAATGGTACAGGCACGAATGGACGCTCTAGCGGTCTGTTCAGCACAATAGAGTCTACTGGCATAGGTAAGGGAGGTAACATTAGGGTTGAAACTGGATCACTCTCTTTAAGTAAAGGTGCAGTATTGTCTGCCATTACATCTGCTAAGGGGGATGCAGGTAATATTTCTGTGCAAGCATCAGACTCAGTTTCCCTATCAAACTCTAGCTTCATTACTAGCAGTGTCAATCCGGGAGGTGTGGGCAACAGTGGTCGAGTAGATATCACCACAAAAGAGCTGACATTAACCGATGGTTCGCAAATCAATGCTGCTGTTCTTCGACCAATAGGAAACTTTCCTGGTGCTCAAGGCAAAGGAGGAGAAGTTCAAATCAATGCTTCTGACTCTGTTAATATTTCAGGAATTGGTTCTATCGGCTTTTCTAGTGCAGTGTTAACCCTGACCGATAGAGGAGCCTCAGGTGATGCAGGAAATATAAATATTACCACTGGTAAATTTCGCGTTGCCGATGGTGCAGTTGTTGCTGCAGCAACTTTTAACAATAGTAATGCAGGTAATATTACTATCAACGCTAATACCCTTGAAGCTCTCAACGGTGGACAAATTGCAACATTGACTCGTAGCGGCGGCAAGGCTGGAACTATTAGACTCAATGTTAAAGACAAAATCACCCTTGCTGGAAGTGACCCTAATTTTGCCCAAAGGCTATCTCAGGTTGCAGAACAATTGAAATCATCTGGCTCTACTGATACTGTTAGCGATGTTGTTGGTAATCAAGGTTCTGCGAGTGGAATCTTCGCCAACACAACTGTTGGCTCCACAGGAGACGGTGGCAGCATCTTCATTGATCCCCCTCAAGTCACTATTAGAGATGGGGCAAAAATATCAGTCAATAGTGATGGTGCAGGCAACGCAGGCAACATTACGTTACAAGCGGGCAATCTCACTCTTGATAATGGAGCCTCGATTTCTGCTCAAACCGTTAGCAGTCAAGGCGGTAATATAGACTTGCAGTTAGGAAACATCTTATTGCTGCGTCGCGGTAGTCAAATCTCCACTTCTGCAGGCACGAATCTGAGTGGGGGTAATGGCGGTAACATTACCATCACTGCACCATTCATCGTTGCTGTTCCTGGGGAAAACAGCGACATCACTGCCAATGCTTTTAGTGGCAGTGGTGGAAGAGTCACAGTAGACGTTACGAACCTTTTCAACATAGACCCTCTCAGTCGCCTAGACCTGGAGAGGCTAAGTCCGGGTACTTTAGATCCGCGTCAACTATCAACAAATGATATTACTGCCATTTCACAAACAAATCCCTCTTTGGGTGGTCAAGTCACTATCAACACTCCGGAGATTGACCCCAGCCGAGGATTAGAGCTTCTGCCAACAACGGTCTTTGATGCTTCCAAAACAGTACGTAACAATAGCTGTCCTGCCTTTGCTAGCTCTGGGAACAGTAGATTTATCGTCACTGGACGTGGTGGTTTACCTCCTAGTCCTGATGAACCTCTCAATAGTGATGTAGTTTGGACAGATACTCGCCTGCCAGTAACCACAGTACACCAAGAACCCAACACAACAGGTGTCAAATTACGCTCTCAACCTCAAACCGTAACAATTGTCCCTGCAACTGGTTGGGTGTTCAATAACAAAGGAGAAGTTACCTTGATTTCTTCAGTGTCTGGTGCTACAGGTTTAGGGACTACCGCTGCTGGTTGTTCCGCACATTAATGTTCAGTAACAGCAGAACCCCAGTTCCTCGAAGAAACCGGGGTTCTTTGCCTATATTTATCCTCAACTGACCTAAAAGCTGTATTGGCTTACACCAGTTTCAGATCTGGATATTCTGCTAATAAATCATCTGAAGTGAGGGTATCGCCTTCAGCTTGTGGAGTCCACAGAACTTCAAGAGCAAGTAGTTTATCACTGGGAATGCTACCAATTTGACGTAAGGCTTGACGTAAATCGTCAGTGTTATTAATTGTTGGTAATTGGAAGTTACCCAGCGTTGCTGCCAGTAATGTGACGATGATGTATTCTCCAGGTCCTTCACTGATCAGACGAGTTGGGTTGTCGAGGTCACCACCAGCCGCCGACAAAGCATCTTTAGGTGGGGCATATCTTAGCTGGTTGTTGACATTAGAGAGAGTTTCTGCTGTGAATTTGCTACGCTCTGCTAGTGCTAGACGGTTAAATTCTGCTTCAGCGGCGTTGAGGCGTGCTTGCTTTGTACCACTACCCGCATATACCCAATACTCTGGATGGCGTAGTAAAGCAAGGCTTGCTTCTTGTAGAATTTCTGCTCTACCTTCAGGGGTGTTTGTATCAGCAGTTTCTGCAATCTGGTTGAGTTCACTTTGTAGGTTGCGAGCACTTGCTAACATCCCAACTTGTAAGCGAGAGACGGAAACAGAGGGGTTTTCGCTGTAGGTGACTTCATTGTCACCACCGCTAGCAGCACGACGGAAGGCTTGAAAAATGAAGTTAGCGATCGCCAGAAAAATCAGAATACTAAATAAACTTCCAAATCCTCCAATACCCCAGAAAGGAAGTAGGAAAGGAAAGCCAAAACCACCACCTGGGTATGGCGCATAGTATCCACCACCGTATCCACCACCATAGCCGCCACCAGGAGGTGAATAAGTACGGCCACTTGAGGGCATTCTAAAGGAACCACCGCCGATTCGACCTCCACTGCGAGCAGCTAGTGCACCATCGGCTTGGCTAAATGCCAATGCAAACACAAGGCTCAGTATAAACAGAGATTTAAACAGCGGTTTTATAGCTTGTTGCAGTTTTTGACGCATAACACAATCGCTTAAAAAACTTATGACTTTTGATTTCTACCAATACTGGTAGGAGTGTTGCGGTGCGTCAGTGACGCCAGACCGTCGCCCTACAAAGTTTTAGATTGGCAGTAGCTTTAAGTAACAGGCTACATTTCAAATGTACCGTTTCTTATCCTGAATAGACAGTTAGCCCGAGAGAGATTTCCCTTTGTAGATAACCGTACCTGAAAAGTTACGGATGCACTCTTTCGGCATTTTGGCAACTATTTGAGTGGTATTTAAATATGCTAGTGACTATTCCTACAGAATAATAAAATTTTACTGCGTATTCATAACATTCTACTGCTGTAGTGTGGGCAAGGCTCATCTGCCCTAAAGAGTATAAATATCAAAATCATAAAACTTCCTCCAGGCTCTTGTTGCTGTTTAAAAGGGTGGTTATATAGTTTTTTATGGACAAAATTTCACCAATACAGACCAACATCAGGGATAAAACAGCATCATCTGGTGACATCCTTGTGATATCCCGTAATTTTCTGCCTACACCAGGTGGAATTGAGGAATATATCTATAATCGCTGTCTGCAAGACCCAGAACGTGTGATTGCTCTAGTGGCTGGTTGTGCAGGAGATAAAGCTTTTGATAAGGCGCAAACTTTTCCTGTCTATCGTTGGCCAACTCTGAAACACTTTCATAGTAGTTGGATTGGGAGCCTTCTACAAACTTTTATAAATCCAGTTTGGTCATTCGTTTTGGCAATCAAACTCTATTTCCGCTATCACTATCGGTATATTGAGTGGGGTCATGGGTATGACTTTATTTCACTGCTCCTGCTGAGTTATCTTCTTCCTATTCGCTTTTTTATCTATGTCCATGGAAACGATTTTTTTTGTATTTTAAATAACTATATATACAAATGGTTATTTGAAATCACACTTAAACGAGCTGAAGGAATTGTTTGTAAAAGTTCCTTTACAAGAGACTACCTAACGAACCATTTCCGATTTAACACCCCTACCCACGTCATTCACCCTGTGGTCCGAAAGGAAAAATTTGGCGTGGCGTTGAATTCAAGTGATCTTGATCATTTACGTACGCGGGTGCGGATTGCACATGATATACCCGAAACTGCGGTCGTGATTCTTTCAGTCGGGAAGTTTGTCAAACGTAAAGGCTTCGACCTAATCATTGAAGCTTTAACACCACTGCTAACTCTGGGATTAGATGTCCACTATGTACTGTGTGGAAACGGTTCTTATGAGCCAGAACTTTATTCTTTGGCTCGTCGTTTACGAGTAGAACGTCGAGTACACTTCGCTGGATATGTACCCGATCAAAAACTAGCTGGTTACTATGCAGCCTGTGATATTGTTGCCATGTTGACTTTAGATGACCATAACCTTGACAGTTTGGGCATGGTTTTCCAAGAAGCAGGCTACTTTGGTAAACCTGTCATTACGTCTTACTTCGGTGGGTTTACTGATCTGATTCGCCACGAAGAAAACGGCATTATGGTAAATCTTTATCCTGGCAACGAGATTCTGCAAGCTTTTCGTCGCCTGTGCCAAGACAAGCAACTGCGCGAACAACTCGGTCGTACAGGCAAAGCACTCGCTAACCGTAGAACTCTACATCGATCACTCTATACACCCGAGCACATAATGCGTGAAGGGTGGAATGAGGAACTGAGAGTTAGGAATAGGGCATAGGGCATAAGGCATAGAGCATCGTCATAGACGATTCCCCTTGTCCACGCCAGTTGCTTCAACGGAGGACACCTCCGCAACGCACTGGCTCCCCTTGTCCTCCTTGTCCTCCTTGTCCTCCTTGTCCTCCTTGTCCTCCTTGTCCTCCTTGTCCTCCTTGTCCTCCTTGTCCTCCTTGTCCCCCTCTGCTCCTCTACTCCCCTACTCCCCACTCCCTCCCCCAACAATTGTGACGACTTCTAGGCGATCGCCCTGTTGTAATTTTGTCTCGGACCAAAATTGACGGTGTAAAATTTCACCATTATATTCCACAGCAACTAGGCGAGGATTGAATCCTAGTTGTTGTAGCAAGTCGGGTAAAGGAGTTTGAGATAAGCTGTTATGGGTTTCTCCATTAACGACAAGTGTAATTGGATTAGACATGAGACTGGGTTGGTTCTGGTTGAACGCGATTTAGCTGAGAGAGAAAATACTGTGTCACGAGAGTGGGTTGTTCAGCTTGTATTATGCTTCGCACTACTGACACGCGTTTGGCTCCTGCGTCAATCACTTCATTTACATTATTAGGATCAATGCCTCCAATCGCAAACCAAGGTAGAGGACAATTTTTAGCAGCGTACCGGACGTATTCTAATCCGGCTGCTGCCTTACCCTCTTTTGTAGGAGTTTCATAAACTGGTCCCACACCAACATAGTCTGCACCATCGGCAATTGCCCGTTGCATTTCTTCCGAGTTTGTGGTAGAATTACCTATCAAGCGCTGTGGACCAAGTAATTGTCTGGCAATAGTAATAGGCATATCTTGTTGTCCTAGATGGACTCCATCAGCATCGACCGCCAATGCCAAATCCACCCGGTCGTTGACAATAAAGATAGCCCCGTAAAGAGAGCATAGCTGTCGTAGCTTTTTTGCTTGTTCGAGGCGGAAATTATCGTCAGCAGTCTTATTGCGGTACTGCACAAGTGTTAATCCACCTTTAAGCGCAGCTTCGACAGTCTCCAACAGTTTTTCGCTAGGGGAGGTGACAAGATACAAGCGCGATCGCCACAGCAGTTGATGTCTTTGATGACCCATTAAAGTACTTTCTAGGGTATAAACCCGATAGCGCATCTGTTTGAATGCTTTTCCCATATTCGGGTTATACAGCTTGCTATATTCTTCTACCACTCGCAAGGCTTCTTGTACACGGCAGAAATTTGCTTGTAACACCGATTGGATATTAGTGCGCTTTTCTTCCTGAGGATGGGTCAATTCAGTACCTAGATCACCTAGTGTGTCTCGTGCTGCCCGTATTTGAGCAGTATGCCAATGAGCTATTTCTTGCCGCTCTTTCTTGCATTCTCCCGCTAACTCGGAATTGTTCAAGCCAAAGCGACACCATTCCTCAATAGTTCGCAGACCTTCACGCGCACGATCTAAATTTGCATCTAAAATGCGGTAAACAACTTGCTGTGTTTGTTCGGTTCGGCTGTGTGGCTCGACCATGACAACAACCCCATTAGTGTTTCCATCGTAACAGCCAGCCTCTTTCATATTTGCAATGTTTTCGCATTTTTCATTTTTATCTATGTTTTTAATAAGTCCCAGAACAGCTAACAGGTCAATATTTAAGTAGGCTTATCGACACATCAGCGTCTTAAAGAGTATAAAAAGTCATATTTGGTTAAGGAGTGCATTTCAAGTGTTTCACCCCTATATTTTCCCTAAGTCTTGTAGGACAAGTCTTCTATCTGACAAGGTAGTCGCATCATATTATCAACCATATTTATTTTCAAAAGCAGTAAGACTGCCTAGTGCTTACTCTTCTGTTTTATTTTTCACCACAATTGTGGGGTTGGCAAGTACCCTGTCGGTTACTACCAATGTAGATAGCGCTCTAGCTCAGAAGCCAATAGCTTTGGAGCAGGGGCAGATCGATGTCAAAACAATGTCTCAGGTTAATGTGCTTTTTGTCAACCCAAGTATCGGAAATGACAACATAGGCAATAGTAGTGAACGCACTCCCTTAAAAACAATCACCAAAGCACTACAATCAGCAAGCCCCAACACTGTGATCATACTCTCAAAAGGTACGTACAGTGCAGAGACTGGAGAAAGATTTCCTTTGATGCTCAAACCAGGTATTTCGCTTCAAGGAGATCAACGCAGTAAAGGTCATGATGTTGTGATCCGAGGAGGAGGAGATTATCTCAGTCGTACATTTGGCAGTCAAAACGTTGCGATCATTGGCGCAGACCGCTCAAAATTAACTGGGGTCACAGTAACCAACTCTAACCGTCGTGGTTACGGTTTGTGGATTGAATCCAGTAGTCCTGTCGTTGTAGAAAATACGTTCGCTGGCAATACTCAAGATGGAATTGCCGTGACTGGCAACAGCCAACCCTTGATCCGCCACAATGATTTTTATCAAAATAGGGCAAATGGGATCACCATGAGTGGTAATTCTCGTCCTGAGGTCAGGGAAAATGTGTTTCAACAAACAGGTTTTGGGATCAATATTGCTCAAAATGCTCAGCCAAGAGTTGTTGGCAATCGGATTCAAGATAATAGATGCGGGATTGTAGTGCAGGCTAACGCTCGCCCAATTGTGCGGAATAATTTAATTCAAAATAATCAGGAAGATGGGTTGGTAGCCATCAACCAAGCCATACCAGATTTAGGTACCCCGTCTGAGCCAGGTGGTAACGAATTTCGCGGCAATTATCGCTATGATATTAATGCTAGTACTGCAAAGCAACTGATTGTTGCTTATGGTAATAACCTAAACAGCGATCGCGTGATTGGCAAAATCAATACAAATAGTGCAAATGCCAATGAACGTGTAGCAGAAGGGGTTCCAAATAACAGCATTTTACATAATAATAGTAGCTACAGAACCAACAGTTCACAGGTGCAACCCCAGTCAGTCAAGTTATCAGTTTCCGTGGCTGCTCCCACAATGACTAATGTTCCTGCTCCTATCAACTTAACAGGGTATGGCAATCCACCTTTAAGAACACAACACATCAATAGGCAGCAGGTTGTCTCAACTCCGAGGTTAACAAACCCTTTGATCAACTCTAGGAATCCTTATAGGCAGGTATCCCCTCAAATGCCGACAAACAAGCCTGATACACCACAATTAAATTATGTACAGATTTCTCCCAATACCATTGAATTTTCTGCTCCTCAATCTAGAGTCAACCCAGTAGCATCCGCGCCTGTACAACCCATTAGCACGTCAAACCAACAACTGCCAGTAGTACCCGCACCCGTACAATCTGTCAGTACACAAGGTCAACAACTACCAGTAGAATCCGCACCTGTACAACCCGTCAGCGCTCAATGGCAACAATTACCCGTCGTAGAAGCAGCTCCGGTTAGTGATTCATCTGTGTCACCCGTTCCCAGTTCTAACATCCGGAAAGGCAACACTCACCATGTACGAAAGGCATCAGCACACAAAGCAGCATCTGTAAGCCATGGCAGAGGTTTATCGCAAAAAGTATCGAGTGTTGGGCAGATCGATTTACGTTACCGTGTCGTGGTAGAAGCAGGAACTCAACAGGATGAACAGTTAGTCAAATTCCTTGCCCCTAACGCTTTTCATACAGTTTGGCACGGTCAAGAAGTCATGCAAGTGGGAGTTTTTAGCAACCGCTATAACGCTGATAATATGGTGAAGATACTGAATAATAAGGGTTTAAAGGCTGTGGTTGAGCCAATAAATTGAAAGACGTCAAATCAATATAATGGCAGGACAGTCAGTCGGTGTATTTTCCACTCCCCCTACTTACTGCTCCTCAGACTCTTCTTGAGAGTAGAAGCGCCGCTGTTTGTCGTGAGACATTGCTTGGAGCTTTGATGTGAAGGGATCTGAGCGCTTGCTGATGTTGGGGGTGAATTGCCCAATTGGAGGATGGGTAGTAGCGGGAAGAGACTTTGGCTGTTGATTAGGAATTGATGATTGGGCAGAGGTTGGAAGTTTGAGACGCTGTGACACAGTGGGCGAGAAGGATGAGATGCTATACGAAGGTGAAGTATTAGAAGACACGGAAGGTTTGGCTAAATTGCCCGTGTCTTTCTCACTTCTGTTTCCTGTATAAAAACTTCGAATTTCTTGTGTCTTTGTTTGCTGAGCGCTAGATCCTTTGTCTTCTCGCATCACCGACGAGGTTGTGGGTAAGCTGACAGGAGGAAGCTTTGCTGTCGGCGATGATTCAGCATGACTCAGTTGTTGGGTAGAATTGTTTCTTGAACCTAGAGGTAGATTTGGCGATGCTGGTAAAGTTAAGCTTTCTGGAAACTTGCTACAAATCAAGCGTTCAAATTCCATGTTGAAATGAAAAGTTGCTTGCCCTCGCCGATGCCAAAAAATTAAGATTTGCTGCACCGAAACTGCTTTGTAGCGACCTTGATACAGTGCTTCAATGACTGCAAGGTGTAACCAATCAGCTGAGAATTGCTTTTGCCAAATACCAACTAGCTCACTAGCAGTGTAGCCACTGAGGTCGAAGCTGTAATGAATCAATAAGGCTCTTGCCAAGGCGGCGGAGGTGTTCGGAAATGGTGTGAACATCGGGCTTTCGGCTTCGGGCAATAAGCATAAATTCTGCTGCCATCCCATATAGCCTACCGTGCTTTTAGCTACAGTTTGTGGTTTTAAAATTTTTTCAACCTAGATTTTTATTTGTTAAAGGAGAAACAACGTAAGGAGAAGGAATTGCGGGTGTTCGTCCTATGATGACTAATGCTTGATAAACCATTGCAGCAACTTCCCCACGTGTGGCTTCTCGAGAAGGCTGGAGCAGCCTAGGCTCAGGATAATTCACAACTATTCTCTGTTGTGTTGCAGTGGCGACTGCTGTGCGGGCAGAATCAGGAATAGCATGATAATCAATATAGCCACGTAAAATATCAGGATGAGCTGTGTTTAAAGCAAGTCCATTCGCTAAGGAGACAATCACTTGTAGCCTGAGTACATTTTGAGCATGGCCGAAGGTGCGATCGCTCAATCCGCTAACGAAGCCACCCCGCGCTGCAATTTTGATGGCATCGTACGCCCAAAAATTCTTTGGTATATCGATAAAATCTGGATCTGGGTGTTTGGGAGATGGGTTAAATGCATTTGCCACTAAAAATGCATACTGGGCACGAGTCATTGGTTTATCAGGCTTGTAACTGCCATCTGCAAAACCACGAGTTAAATTCATATTGACTAATGCCTGGATAAATGGTTCTGCCCAATGACCTATAAGGTCGATAAAAGAGGAAACATAAACATTATTTGGATTGACCATGCTTAGCGAGTGAGTGTCTTTTTTTGGTGCAATGCACTCTACTAATCCTTTGACCTGTTTCATGTTTAAGTCGTTGCCAGCAGAAATGACTTTTGTAGAAGTCAGATTTTGCAAATCAAACCTTTGGTTATGGCGGAAAATATTACCAGCACTTTCTTGAGGAGTGCCAAGATCAGGGATGGCATTACCGTTGATCAATAGACCACCCTGCGTATTTTTTTCAATGATATTGTTGCGTAATACAGGTCGTGCCTTCCGTGAAAGCGCGATCGCTAGCCGATTTTGTGATAGTGTATTGTTTGCGACTAAAGGCGCAGCAAAGTCACTAATTGCGATCGCCAAAGCATTTTTTTGAAAAACATTCCGCCGCACTTCCCCTTCACTAGTGCGTGCTATGACCAATCCAGAGGCAGCATTTTGCACAAACACATTGTCTAGAATGACTGGCTTAGCACTACCACTGACAAACACACCTTCCCGACCACAGTTCATCAAAGTGTTATTAGCTAAAGTTGGTGTACTTGATTCGATCCAGACCCCAGTACCTTTGGCTGCAGCATTCTCGATCATCACACCCATTAATTGGGCATCACCAAGCAAAAGTAATGTAACGTTTTGTGAGCCAAAGCTAGGGCTCTGATACTCACCACTACCTGAAATCACGATACCTTTACCTTTGGTGGCTTTATGACCCACCACCATTGCCCCAGCTGGAATAACTAGCGGAAACACTTCACCACTAGCAGTGCTATAGGTTCCAGAGACTAGTTGAATGATTGTGTTGTGTGTGGTGGTTTCTCTTAGAGCACGAGTGAGAGTTTTATAGGGGTTTAACCGTGTTCCGGCATTACTATCGTTTCCCACTACAGGATTGACATAGAGTGTCGCAACTAAGGTAGAGTTCACCATTGGTTGTTAATAGGCAAGAGTTAATATCAGTAGTTTGGTTGTCTAGAAATCATAACCTCATGCAAAGGCACAAAAATGCAGAGACGAAAAATTAAGGCTCTCTACATCTTTACTTTGCATAAATTTTAAAGAAAAGACTTGGGAAAAAAGGCTTGACAATTGATTTATTATAGGTTAATCACTCCTGTTTTTACTAGGTTTAAATAATTATTTGGTGATACGATTTTCTTGTAAGAATTGGCTTGCTATTGTGATACCCTCTTTGGATAAGTCTATAAAAACAACTATACAAACAAAGTCACAAAAATGGCTCTTATAGAGGCAGTCTGGATAGCAGTTACGATAAAATTAGCTTGCCGCCTAATGCACTGCCCCTAATCTTAAAATAAAGTCTACTTACCCAGGCTAATAAAGCATATTTTCTAATAAAGAAATTATTTTTTAAAATCTCTTGAGAGAATAATTTCTAATATTGGTTAAAGTGAAAGTTAAACTTAGCCACAAAAGCCACGTCAGATTCAGAGTAGATAGGCAAGAACCCCGGTTTCTTCAAGAAACCGGGGTTCTGTTGTCCTTAACTCAAGCGTCTTGCCTTATACCATTTCACGCAATTCTTGAGATCAATCCTCTTGTCCTCCTTGTCTTTCCTGTCCTCCTTAGAAACTATACCCAACGCCTGCTTGGAGACTAAGAGCATCAGCATCACTGCCTTCGTAAGCATCAATGCCAAACTTAGCATCGCTATAGACGACGGTGTTTTTAGCAACTTGTGATTCAGCACCAAGAGTCAAAACAGGTGCATTTTTATTTCCTAACTGGCTGGCTTGACCTTCGTCACTCAAAAAGGAGTAACCGCCACCAAAGTATAGGTTTGTGTTTTTGGCGATCGCAGCATCGTAGGTTATGGTTGGCACAATTGCTACTGAATCACCACCGAACAGAACTGCACCACGAATGGAAAGAGGTTGGTTTGCAATGGCGTATCGTCCTTGGACGTTGCCACCAAATGTAGCTGCATCGTTGTTTCTACCACCATTGGTCACACCAGCACCAATACCAGCACCAATGTAGCTCCTGCTCATACCACGGTTGGTATTGATTGTGTTCGATGTTGTCGATGTTTGAGTTTGAGTGCTGTAGTTACCGTTGTTGTCACCTGTTGTGGTTGTTTGGGTAATAGAGTTACCATTCCCATCACTTGTTGTGGTTGTCGTGGTTTGTGTTGAGGATGTTTGAGCGCTGGCAATTCCAGCAGAAAGAACAACAGAAGCAACAGCAAGTGTCGAGACTGCTAATTTTGTAAGTTTCATAAGTGTATTCCTGACTAGATTTATAGAAATTTTTGTGTGTATCAGATAGAATTTGGCTTTCAGTGGGAGTCTAAAATTTAGCTATTAGGAGTTAACTAGTTAAGAGAGAAAACTCTTTATTCATCTTTCTTAGAGATTGAATACTCTCAATATTTTCTACTACTAGAATCTCTTTTTTAAAATAAATTAACCTCATCTATTTAGGTCACCCGAGTGGATGAAAGATTTTCATCCATTCGGGTGAACAAAAGTGATTTTCTTTAATATGTGTGATTAGAGCTCATCCCTCTATCTTTTCAAAATCTTCTGACGCAGACGAGAGACAAAAACATTTACCTCTGGTAACTTCATCCAAGCGGCGATCGCACCAAAAATACACAAGCCAACCAGACCAGCAATAGACAATTGCAACAACTGAAGCAGCAAACCATTTTGTCCCAAAAGCTTCTGGGAACCCTCCAGAATACCAAAACTTGCGACACCGGCTACCATGCTGGCAGCGGTCAAACCTAGAATTGGCAAACTCCACTCTTGCCAAGGCAGACCATTCAGCTTACGATTTAGCAGCCATAACAGCATTAAGACGGAATTGCAATTGACTCCCACAGTTGCCAATACCAAACCAGGCGCGCCGAAACGTTGGATCAAAAAGTAATCCAAAAAGGCGTTGAGGAAGATGTTTATCATACTAATGCGAAAGGGCGTCTGACCATCGCCCAGAGCATAAAACACCCTCACTAAGACATCCCGTGCCAAATAGGCAAACATGCCAATGCCATTAGCAACTAACAAAGAAGCCACCAATCCCGAATCTGCTCGGTTAAAAGCACCACGCTCATAGACAACCCTTACAATTGGTACAGACAGCGCCACTATCAAGGCACCCAAGGGGAGCATGGTAAAAGCTGAAAGCAAAAGACCTTGACGAATGCGCAATTTTAACTCAGGCCAATTTTCTGGGGCAGCAAGTCGGGAAAAGATTGGTAGTAGGGGAACTAAAATGACATTAGAAATAATCCCCAAGGGAGTTTGCACAAGTAAAGATGCATTTGCTAAGCCAGCTGCAACCCCAGTAGTGGGAAGTAAAGAAGCGAAGAACAAATCAGTATAGAGGTTGATTTGATACATTCCTGAGGAAAATGTGGCTGGCAGCATGATTTTAACTACATCGTTGACCCCTGGTTGATGAAAATCAAATCGCAGCCGCAGTCTACCTAAGCCAGCCTTTGCCTGTGCAATGAGCTGCACCCACCATTGTAAAGCTGCCCCAGCTAGGTAGCCGCCAGCCAAAACCATACCGCCCAAAGTCGCATAGTGTTGGTCAGGAAGACTCATCTTATTACCAACTTGCAGATAAAGAATGCCCAGACCAATAATCACCGTAACATTGGACAACAAAGGACTGATAGAGGGTAGCCAGTATTGATTTGCAGCATTGAGCACACCAAAACCAATTCCGATCAGTCCTGCTAATACTGCCATTGGTGCCATAATTTGGAGTTGTCGAATAGCAATACTCCTCACCAAATCTTTGTGACTCAGTTGCAAACCAGGTGCAAAGACATCAATGAAATTAGGCGCAAAAATAACTAAACAAATCGTGACGATGAGCAGTATGCCACCTATAAGCGTTGTAATTGTTTCTACCAAAGGCGCGGCTTCTTCTTTTTTCCGCTTAGCCAAGACACTGACAACTGCACTGTAAAATGGTCCATTGATACCACCCAGCAATATCAGTAGAAATCCAGGGATTGTGTAGGCATAGTTAAAGGCATCAGCAGCAGGTCCCAAACCAAAAGCAGCAGCTTGAACTTGCTGCCGCACCAAACCAAAGACTTTACTAATTAGAGTAGCAACTGCAACAATTCCAGCAATGCCAGCAATAGAACGAGAGGGTTTTTGTTGTTCTTGTGTCACGAATAGTACTCGGCAACTCTCAGACGGCACATATATGTTGAATATTTAACCTGAAATTTTGGAGTTTGTGAGAAAAATTTTGACTAAATGTAGAGACGTAGCATGGTTGTGGAGACGTAGCATGCTACGTCTCTACAAATTTAACGACATCCTAGACTATCTCGTGTAGAGACGCCTGTCACGGGGTTGACCCCATCAGCTGTTTTACACAAAAGTGCCACTTGATAACGATCAATCAAGGCGTCTGTGAAATCAGCACCAGTAATTATGGCATCATAGAAGCGACTACGTACCATCATTGCCTCTCTAAAAATGGCATTTTTGAGGTTTGCACTATCTAAAGTAACTTGATCAACGAAAGCACCTGTCAGATTTGCCCCTTCTAAATTGGCTTTTAGTAAAACTCCTTGGGTCAAAATAGCATTGGTTAAATTAGCTCCTTGAAAATTTGCTTCTCGCATTTCGGCAGCTACAAAAGTTGCACCCTCTAAATCAGAGTCAGAAAAATCACGTTTTTCAAGATTGGTATTACTGTAGTTGATTGTTTTTGCTTGTGCAAAAGCTGGATGTGGATTTAGCATGATCCACAAAAAAGCAAGGCACACAATTATAATCAACCCAAATAAACGAAGTATAATTTTTTTCATAGTTTTAGAAGGAATGAAAATAAATGGGCATGGGGGAGCCATTGCCCTATGCCCTATTTCCAATCTTTACCAATCCGAATTGTGAAGTCAGAGTCTAAATTGCCAATTGACAACACTTGAATTTGACCCAAGCCGAGGATTTTTTGTAGTTCTTGTGCTGCTTGACGATTGGCTTTTTGTGCAACAATTTTAGTCTGAAGTTGGGGATCAGGTGAGTCTGGGACTGCGTAAACCTTGGTTAAGCCTTTTTGTTTGAGATAGTTAATAACTTTTTGAGTCTGCTGGGGTTTGCCAGAAGCATTTTGAATAGTAATTTTAAGGTTGGAAAGTGGTCGTGTATCTGGTTTCATGCCAGCTACATTCACTCCCACAAAATCATTTAATAAATTCACTTGTCCAGTCAGATTCAACCAATAGCTATTAGGATCTTTGCTAAATCGGCTGAACGTACCGGGCAAAATGGTCATTTGTAAATTATCTCGCTCCAGGTTAGCGCAATAGTTAACCAATGCCATTGCTTCTTCGGCTTTGAGGTTGGTGTCAAAGTACTTGCGCATAAAGCGGGTTAATATTGGCAATTTAGGTATAACAGTAGGACTGTTAAGGCGATTGCGTAACCCCAACAAGAGTGCTTGCTGTCGCTGTACTCTTGGCAGATCTCCCAATCCTGGTTCACGGAAACGAGCAAATATCTCTGCTTGCTCCCCGTTAAGAGTTTGCCAACCCTTGACTAAACTAATCTGTCGTCCAGAGTTATCTTTGTATGTAATTGGTCGAGCAACGTAGACCTCAACTCCACCTAATTCATCTACCAATTGGCGTAAACCACTGGTAGTGATACGTATATAACGGTCAATGGGTGCATTATTGAAAGTACGGCTCACCACACGAGCTGCCAAAACTGGACCACCTTGAGCATTGGCATCAGACACCTTATTTAATCCTTTTTCAGGAATAGCTGTCATAGTATCTTTGGGAATTGAGAGCACCCGCAGGGTCTTATCACCGGGGTTGAATCGTACCAGCAACATGGTATTGCTTTTCCCAGCAAAACTTTCTGGTGAACCATCAACACTGCCAGGGACTGGTTGAATCCCCAATACTAAAATATTCATCGGTCGTTTGAGCTGATACTCAGAAAGGTTACTCAAGACATCTGCCGGCAGAGGTGTTTTTTGCAAGTCTTTACTACCTATTCCTAACTCGTCTTCAGTGTGATCTATATCACTCCATAAGGGAGTCCAAAGCGCTAGAGACGAGACTAGTAATCCTGATAAAGTGATCCCCACAAAAATCGTCAATATCCAAAATAACCACCGAGGCATTGTCAACCCCATCCTGTAGTACAGCTGGCTGGGAATTGAACCTGCTTGTCTAGGAAATTTAGGAGTTAAATTTGCTGGTTGTTCTTTTGCTTGCTGTTGTAGTGTCTCCTCATTTTGCAAATTTTGTACTTTTTGTGATGTTCCCTGATGTTTCTGGCGTGCTACTTGTTTAACCACAACTCTCTCCCCACTCAACCACTGTTTAAACGTAATGTTAATCCAAGCTACAAATCTTGCTAGTGGCAAAGGTCACAGTACACTTGTAGTGTTCTTCAGTAAGTCTTTATGACACAATGACTAAATCCTTGTTCCCTGTTATCCTCGCTGGTGGTAAAGGTGAGCGTTTTTGGCCCTTAAGCCGCCAAAACCGACCTAAACAATTTTTAACTCTTGATGGCACCTCTAGAAGTCTGTTACAAGCAACCGCTGACCGACTGCTCCCACTCACAGGGAGTTGGGATAACCTGTGGGTTATAACTTCTGCTCCTATAGCCCAAGGTGTTCAAGAACAACTGCCTGAACTGCCATCGAGTCATTTATTGATTGAATCACAGGGAAGGGACACTGCTGCAGCAGTCGCTTGGGCAAGCTTAGAACTGAAACAGCGTTATGGAGAAGACGCTGTTATCGGCTTTTTCCCGGCTGACCACTGGATAGCTAACCAAAAAGTGTTTGCTCACACATTAAGTGCAGCTACACAACTTGCAGCAAATACAGCAGCAATTGTCACACTGGGGATCAAGCCCTCCTTTCCATCAACTGGCTATGGCTACATTGAACAGGGTGAAGAACTTGGTAGCTTTAATGACATGCCAGCCTACCATGTCAACCGCTTTACAGAAAAGCCAGACCGTCAAACAGCAGAAAAATTTCTATCGACAGGACGCTTTAGCTGGAATAGTGGTATGTTCATTTTTCGGGCGGGCGTGATTCTCAAAGAATTGCATATCCATGCTCCAGAAATCATAGAACCCTTAGAAAAACATGGTCCCGACATCTACCCTCAGCTACCTAAAAAGAGTATAGACTTTGCCCTAATGGAAAAGACAACTCTAGCATATGTCCTACCAGTGGAATTTGGCTGGGATGACTTGGGAGATTGGAATGCAATTGAGCGTTTAATGAAAAAAGACGAAACTCCAAATGTAGAAATGGCTACTCACGTGGGGTTAGACACGCAAGGGTCGATTGTTTATGCTACCAATTCAGACGATGTCATTGTTACTATTGGGTTAGAGGATGTCGTGATAGTGCGCGATCGCAATGTCACGCTCATCGCTAAAAAAGACCGTACCCAAGAAATTAAGCAGATCCTCAAAACTCTACACAATGATCCCCGTTTCACTAATCTACTATAAACCCTAGACCTTTGGCAGACGCACGCAACGTACTGATTTCAGTATAACCTGGGAGTCGAAGGGAGCGGAGGGTTAGGAGTTAGGAATGGGGAGTGGGAAAAGGGGACAAGGAGGACAGGGGGGACAAGGAGGACAAGGAGGACAAGGAGGACAAGGAGGACGCTCTTTCTTCTCCATGCCCCATGCCCCATGCCCCATGCCCTATGCCCCATATCTCATGCCCCATTCCTAACTCCTAACTCCTAACTCCTAACTCCTAACTCCCCTTTCCCGACTCTGCGTCTCTTAAAAAAACTATGTTTCTCACTCAAACAGTTCCTCGGCAAAGAGAAATTATTGAAGTTCTGCTTCGTAACGGCTGGGACTACATGCGACGCTTACTAACTGGGGGAAAAACTGATGAACCCCAGTTACCGACGCCTGCCGTTTTGAAAAATATCTTAGTGGATTTGGGACCAGTCTATGTTAAGCTTGGTCAACTGCTCTCTACTCGTCCAGATCTGCTGAATGCTGCTTATATTGAGGAACTGTCAACGTTACAAGACGAAGTACCTCCAGTTCCTTGGCCAGAAATAGAGGTTGTTATTCGCCAACAGTTAAAGCGTCCTCTGGAAGAAACCTTCGCCACAATCAATCCAATTCCAGTAGCAGCAGGCTCTATAGCCCAGACACATCGTGCTACACTTGCGGATGGACGGGAAGTGGCTCTCAAAGTGCAACGTCCGGGAATTGATCTCACTGTTGCTCAAGATATTGCCCTAATTCAGGGGATCGCTGATTTGGTCGCCCGTACAGAATTTGGGCAGACCTATGAAATCAAATCTATTGCAGAAGAATTTACCAAGGCGTTAGAAGCAGAGTTAGACTTTACACAAGAAGCAAGCTTTACTGACCAGCTACGACATAACTTGTCTAGTAGTCGATGGTATGATCCCACACAAATCGTTGTTGCTGAAATTAACTGGGATTTGACAACACCAAAATTACTGGTGATGGAATGGCTGGACGGTGTACCCATATTGTCGGCAAAGTTAGACAATGACAACAATGGTAAAGACCCAGCTACAAAGCGTAAAGACATTACAACGCTCTTATTTCGCGTTTTCTTTCAACAGCTATACATAGATGGCTTCTTTCACGCCGATCCCCATCCTGGGAATTTATTTTATCTCAAAGATGGGCGTGTTGCTCTGTTAGACTGTGGAATGGTAGGAAGACTTGATCCCCGCACGCAGCAGATATTAACGGAAATGTTGTTGGCAATTGTTGATCTAGATGCGGGACGTTGTGCCCAACTTACCCTGCAATTAGCAGATTCTACTGAACCAGTGATTTTGGCTCGGCTGGAAAATGATTACGACCGGATGCTACGGAAGTATGTCAATGTGAATTTGTCGCAAATTAATTTTAGTCAAGTCATTTACGAAATTTTACAAGTTGCCCGCAATAATAAAATTCGCTTGCCCAGTAACATGGGATTGTATGCCAAAACTCTAGCTAATTTAGAAGGGCTAGCGCGTGGATTCAATCCAGAATTGAACTTTATCGATGAAATTCAGCCATTGCTAACAGACTTATTTCGTCGTCAATTGATCGGTGAAAATCCTGTGCGATCGCTCCTGAGAACAGCGTTAGATCTCAAAAGTCTCTCTTTACAAACTCCTCGACATATTGAACTGTTATTAGACCGAGTCACCTCGGAAACCTTACAGTGGAATGTGTCAATACGGGGTTTGGATGCTTTGCGCCGTACTACAGATGATGCTGCCAATCGGCTTTCTTTTAGCATCTTGGTGGGTTCACTGATTATGGGTGCAGCAATTATCTCCAGCAATGCCCAAGCCTCCCAGTTATCTTTGATCAGCAATATTTTGTTTGCCACTGCTAGTCTGTTAGGGCTGTGGTTGATTATCAGTATTTTGCGCTCCGGTCGCGTTTAAATCAAGATTTATGTCAATCATCATTGCTCAAAACCTGAGCAAAGTTTATCCTGTCTCCGTCAAAGAACCAGGTATCAAAGGAACCATCACCCACTTTTTCCGCCGTACCTACCGCCAAATCAAAGCAGTTCAAGATGTTTCCTTTGAGATTGCACCTGGTGAGGTCGTGGGGTTTTTAGGACCAAACGGTGCTGGTAAAACGACCACACTAAAAATGCTCACAGGATTGATTTACCCTTCTAGTGGTAAACTCAAGGTTGCTGGACATGTTCCTTTTCGTCGCCAAGAATCATTTTTGCAAAAGATTACCCTAGTGATGGGGCAAAAACAGCAACTGATTTGGGATTTGCCAGCCTTAGATTCTCTGAAGATTAACGCTGCTGTCTACAAAATTCCTGATCAAGAGTTTCAACAGCGTTTGGGAGAGCTAACCGAAATGCTTTCACTGGAAGGGAAACTGACACAACCAGTGCGAAAGCTGTCTTTAGGTGAGCGGATGAAGGCGGAACTGTTAGCAGCACTTATACACCGTCCTCAGGTGCTGTTTTTAGATGAACCAACCTTAGGACTCGATGTGAATGCTCAAGTAGGGGTACGTGATTTCCTCCGCGATTACAACCTGCGGTATCAGGCTACTGTACTGTTGACTAGCCATTACATGGCTGACATCACGGCTTTGTGTCAACGAGTCCTGCTCATTCACCATGGAAAGCTCATGTATGACGGTAGCCTAGATCAGCTGCTGGAAAAGTTTGCACCTTACCGAGAAATCCATTTGGAGTTAGCCCGACCCCTGTCAAAAGATCAACTTATGGCTTACGGTGATGTCAAGAGAGTTGATGGGCGAACAGTGTACTTTATGGTACAGCAAGAGGCACTCACGCGCACTGTATCCAGTATTTTGGCGGATTTGGAGGTCATTGATTTGACAGTGACTGAGCCGCCTGTAGAAGAAGTGATTCGACAGGTTTTTCAAGCAGGATTTATCAAATGAAAGACTTACTTCGAAAAACCTTGACTTTGCTTTCCGTTTACTATGCCTATATGGTTGAGTATCGGTCTGAGTTAATTTTGTGGGTTTTGTCTGGGTCTTTACCAATTATTTTGATGGGAGTTTGGATTCAGGCGGCGCAAGGTGGACAATTTGGTTTAACATCTGTGGGTTTTGCTCGTTACTTTCTCGCAGTGTTTATCGTCAGGCAAGTCACAACTGTTTGGGTCATTTATGAATTTGAGAAAGAAATAGTAGAAGGTAAACTTTCACCCCGGTTGTTACAACCACTTGATCCGGTATGGCATCATGTTGCCTCCCATATTGCGGAAAGGGGTGCGCGGATGCCATTTGCAATTTTATTAGTGGTGTTGTTTTTTGTACTCTATCCCCAGGCTTTTTGGCTGCCAAATTTGACCAACTTGTTGCTATTTACGTTGGCTTTGGTGCTAGCTTTTGCTCTGCGCTTTTTGATTCAGTACACCTTTGCAATGTTTGCCTTTTGGACAGAACGAGCTACTGCTGTAGAAAATTTTTGGTTTTTGTTCTATCTATTTTTATCTGGGATGATTGCTCCTTTAAAGGTATTTCCTGAACCTGTAAGAGCAGTTGTGCTGTGGACTCCTTTTCCCTATATGATTAATTTTCCTGCAAGTTTGCTAGTGGGGCTACCTGTAAATGTATTCCAAGGATTTTTGTCAATAGTGGGTTGGTTTTTGGTGTTTTTGGTGTTAAATCGATGGCTATGGCGACTAGGTTTGAAACGGTATTCTGGTATGGGAGCTTAATTTTGAATCAGCCCATAATTTCTGGTCTATCAGCTAACAGATTCAGGTCTTTTAAGTAAACTGTTAACAGAGGCTGACTCAAATTCAGTTGATGGAAAGAACTTTCTGGCTGTACTTCTAGACTACCGCTTGTGATACCAACCTGAAATTTTGCTTTGCCTTGGAACCGGAGCAAATGAGAATGTAGAGTACTAAAAGTATTTCCAGAGAGTTGCTGTTGCCATAGTAACAACGGTTGGTTGTAGTTGAGAGCGCATAGGATGCGATCGCTCTGACGCACAACAACACGCGGTTGTTTTCCCTGCTCCCAAGTGAATTCAGCCAGTTCTTTTGGTAGTCCCCAAATCTCTCGACCTCCAGCTACAGAATCTGGATGATCCACATATATATGGGTGATCCAAGAACCAAATTGATTGGAATAGCGGACTAAGAGAGCAAATACGATTAACTCGTTGTACTCTAGCACGGAGCCAGAACCATAGAAAGCTAAGTATACACCTCCCAATGTTTTGCCGGGCCAGACATCGATGACGCTGAGCTCATTAGGAATAAGTGATCGAACTTGAGCACTATCGATTAGATTAAGGGAAACAAGACCAAAGCCTTGAAGTGACCAGGGAGCAGGTGGATAAGTCATAGTACAAAAATCATTTTTGTTTTTTTAAGAAAGCTTTGACAGTTTGGTTAAATGCCTTAGGCTGAGTCAAAAATGGCCAATGATTACCAGGAACTTGGCTTATTTGTAAATTTTTCAGATAGGTTTTGTAGGGTCGGAGTTGCCAATCTTGGCGGTTCACACCTTTTTCTGGTTGCACAAACAAGGTAGGTGTGTTGATTGGAACTGTCAAACCAGGTACCCGCATCACTTCTTCAAAAATGCCATCGCGGGCCGAAATTGTAAACTTACTTCCCCAACTACCATCAGATTTTTGTTCAATACTGGCATGAAAGACTTGCTGTTGTAAATCGCTCCATCCCTGATATTGGCTTAACTGACGTGCTTGCTGTTCGGCTTGTTCGTAGCTGGCAAATGGTCCCATACCCTTAAGAAAAGGTAAGACATTGTACAAAATTGGAAAAGTTATTTTGAAAGCACTGGGGATTTTCCAAATGAATATTGGGTCCACTAAAATCATACTCCGTAAGCGTTTTGGATTTAGTCTTGCCCAAATAGCAGCTAGTTTGCCAGTCCAAGAGTGAGCAACAACATCAGCAGCCGACCATCCTCGATGATCCATCAGTGTTTCTAGATCGGCGATCGCACTCTCAAAGGTATAATCTCTATCGGGCTTAGTACTTTCCCCATGACCACGCATATCTGGTGCAATTATGTGGTAATCTGACGCTAGCTCATCACCTAAACTAGACCAAACTAAAGCATGATCTGCTAAGCCATGCAGCAGAAGTAAGGGTTTGTGGCCTTGATTCCACTCTAAGTACGAAAGTTGAATATCAGGCTTTGACAAAGTTTGACGTGCAGGTATCATCGCGGCTCCACAATACTTTGAGACAGCTTCTTTAGATGGTACTGTGAAGCAGCAGGCAGTTGATGTATCAGTACTTTCATCAAGCAAAGTTGAACTCACTGCTTTTAATCAATTCAAGTGATGAAAAGGATAAATAAGAGTATTTGTTTTTATTGGTTGTCCTAGCTAAACTGGAAACTAGCAATAGAGCTAATTGTTGAACGCAAAGTCATTTGACATACAGCTTTGGCCAGTTCTCTCTAAGTTTACTCCTGTCGACAAAAATTGACGTAAGAATTGGTAACCAGTGTCAAATGATGTCTAGTAAACAAGGAATAGTGTGCAATAATGACGAAATTCAATCAAATAGATAAAAACAACTTTCTCTATCAATATTATAAATATCAAGGTCAATTTACACCCAAAAACCTTGCATTCAATGCTAACTTACAAGAGTTTTCACAACGGGTCACCTATATCTGCAATCTAGAGACTAAGGGCAAACTGTCTCCCCAAGAGTCTTATGAACAAATTCAAGCTCTTTGGGAACAGTTAACAAATAGCTTTCAGGCTCTAGGGATAGAACACCATATAACTCCTTAGTATAAATTGGCAACTAGAGAGACAAGGAGGACAAGGAAGACAAGGGGATGGATCGTATCAAGAATTTTGTGAATGGTATAAATGGGGTTCTGTCAATGCTCGTCTTGAAAATAAGAAAGGCAGGCAAATTGCCTGCCATTAGGTGTCATAAACCGTGAATTTTGAGCCTCATGCAGTTACGTTTGCAAGTACAGCTTCTTGCTTGCTGATGACTTTCACCTTGCCATCTGAGGTCAAAT
>JAJPJF010000307.1 GCA_021324415.1 Nostocales cyanobacterium Centralia_MAG_434 | reverse complement strand
CGAAAGTAGACATCCCCCTTGTCCGCCTTGTCCCCCCCCACCCCCCATGCCCCACTCATCATAGATATCGAAACACAACTCCCTGGTTTTCAGTTAAAAGTTGCTTTTAGCACAGATGAGCAACCCTTGGGATTGTTGGGAGAGTCTGGTGCTGGTAAGAGCATGATTTTACGTAATATTGCAGGTATAGAAACACCAACAAAAGGCCGTATTGTTTTGAATGGCAGGGTATTGTTTGACTCTCAAAGTAAGATTAATTTGCCTGCACGCGATCGCCGCATTGGGTTTTTAGTGCAGAACTATGCCCTCTTTCCTCACATGAGCGTTGCCCAAAATATTGCCTTCGGTTTACCCAAAAAACTATCAGCTTCAGCCATCAGACAACAGGTAGAAACCCATCTGATAGCATTACAATTACAAGGATTGGCAGACCGTTATCCCCATCAACTCTCTGGCGGTCAACAGCAACGGGTGGCGCTAGCAAGAGCTTTAGCCAGTCAACCAGAAGCGCTATTACTGGATGAGCCGTTTTCAGCATTAGATTCATACTTGCGTAGCCAGTTAGCGCAACAAATGATTGAAACATTGAAATCCTACAATGGCGTTACTCTATTTGTGACGCACGATATGGAAGAGGCTTATCGTGTTTGCCCAAATTTGTTGGTGATGCAGCAAGGAAAAGCAGTTCAATATGGTTCCAAGCATGACATTTTTGAGCGACCTACTACCGTAAGTGTGGCTCAATTAACTGGGTGCAAGAACTTTTCTCGGGCTAACATCAAAGCATCTCAACAAGTAGAAGCGATTGACTGGGGTTGTACTCTACGAGTTGTTGAACCTGTTCCAGACTCACTCTCACACGTAGGAATTCGTGCGCATCAGCTCAGTTTCACCAAAGATTTATCTGATGAAAATACTCTTCCTTGCTGGCTAGTAGAGACGATTGAAACACCCCATCGGATGACACTTTTTCTGAAGCTAAATCAGCCACCTACCAATGCGAGTGATTACCATCTACAAGCCGAGGTCTTCAAGGAAAAATGGGCAACTCTCAAAGATCAACCCCTGCCATGGCATCTTCGGATAGATCCTCTCCGGTTGATTTTATTAAAACACTAACTCTGGTAAAAGTTAACAGTTAACAGTTAACTGTTAACTGTATAACAGTCTTACTTATTTGACAAACTGGGGCATAATCTCAGCAGCGGTGAATACCCCATAAATACCACGCTGGTGCAATTGCTTTCCAGCTTTGAGATAACCAAAAGCGGGCCCACAGACATTGGCTGCCATACTGGTTTCATCTCCAAGCGTAAAGGTATGGGTAGAAATTTTACCTTCAAAGGTACGACCAGTGACTTTGACATTCGTGCTGAGGGGCTTTTTCGGATTGCGGGTATCCACGACACCACCAACAGTGACGCGATCGCGATCAACAATTCCTGCCAACTCCAGCATGACATCATCGGCGTGTTCCATATTCTCTAATGTCAGCACACCGTGAGTCTTATCAAGTAGTGCTTCTACTTCTGCATCAGTCATTGCTCTAGCAGTTTCCACACTATAACCTGGCATATGAGCAATATCCTCACGGATAGTAGCACGATAAGCCTCCCAATTAGCAATTCCCACACCAAAGGTTATTTCAACTCGATGAATTTCGGCATAGCTTTGTGCGGCCAAAGCTGCTGCAGCTGTTAACAGTCCTGGTGTTGCTCCACATCCTGTCATATAGGTAATACCTGCTGCTTGCAGTTCTTCTTTCATTGCCAGCAATTGTTCTACAGCACTGGTGCGTTTTATTGCATCAACTAATACACCACGCCACCCAGACTTAATAAACTGCTCAGCAACAGAGGGAATAAAGTTATTAGGTAGATTTGGTAGAGCTAGAAAATAACCATCCACCTGAGGAGCCGTTTCAAGTAAATCTTGAATACTACGGTTTGTGATCATTCCAACTGGTTCCAGATAGCCTACTGAACCTTGAGACTGATAAGTGCTAATGCACTGTCTAGCATCCAACCCATCACTGGAGTAAGCGTAGCCTTGTTTATCGGCAGCTGCTACTAAAATCATTTCCTGTTTAGCAGCTAGTACCAAAGCAGCAGCTTGACCTAGTCCGCCAAACCCCAGTACTCCCACAGACATAGCTTTGCGTATATTGGTTGAATTTATTGCTTGTTGTGCATTCATAGGTAATCGTTTTTATTGAAAGAACTGTATAGATTGAGTTCTTAGTTAGTTTAATACAGCAAAACTTGTGATAATGATAAAAATTTTCAATAATTTTGAGGGGATTTGGGATTGTTTTGCAGACTTTACTACTTATAACAGCTATTTTTCTAACGTTTTCTACTGTTATTACCAATTCTCTAGAGAACTTGACTAATGCGGAAAGTTAAGGGAAACTAACAACAGACAAGAGTAACAAATTATAAAAAAATAATTTTTGTAAAGTTTCTGAGATATATATTTTGAAAGATGGAACATTAGTTAACAAATGGCAAATTGATAGCTAAGGAAACAATATTTTTTCCAAGGGCTATGTTGATAGCTTGCTGCTTAAGTGAGCAGTACAGTCCAAGCGTACTATTTGTGGTTGGCCAAAAGCATGGAGACATTAGAGTTCATAATTTATCCTGATGGTCGGGTACAAGAGAAAGTCACTGGCATTGTGGGTGCTTCATGCGCTGAAGTGACAGCGGCTATAGAGGCACAGCTAGGACAGGTACTAAGTCATGAGCCAACCTCAGAGTTCTTTGCAACTAAAGCGCAGCAATCTGAAGTAGTCAATACACAGACTACATTCAGCAATTGGTAAGTGTTCAAAACATTGAGTTTCATTGATTCGTTACCACCATGTCACACTTTAGTCAAATTAAGACCCAAATCCGTAACCTAGACTCTCTTAAAGATGCGCTCACTGACTTGGGCGTAGATTGGAAAGAAGGACCACGTGAAGTGCGTGGATATCGCGGTCAAACCCATGCGGCTGAAATCACCATCGAGCAGGACAATGGTTATGATGTCGGCTTCCGATGGAATGGAAAAGAATACGAACTTGTGGCTGACTTACAATACTGGCAGCAGAGCTTGTCTGTTGAAGGGTTTTTGCGTCAGGTAACACAACGTTATGCTTACCAGACAGTTGTAAAGGAAACAACTCGTGTAGGTTTTCAAGTTGCTGAACAAAAACAAAATGAAGACGGTTCTATCAGTTTATTAGTGCAGCGCTGGAGTGCGTGATGTCTGATTTTTTGCTGTCGCCGGAAGATGCACAAGATGATCGTTCCGGTTTAGAGCCCGAATTAGGCGGCTTCTTAAGAGATGCGCCTGATCGCTCTGGTCTTGAGCCAGAGTTAGGTGGTGTTCTGCGGCAAAAGGGTGTTTATGTTGATGAAATTACATGTATTGGCTGCAAGCACTGTGCCCATGTTGCCCGTAACACATTTTATATTGAACCTGATTACGGTCGCTCACGTGTGATTTGTCAAGATGCTGAACCAGAAGAAGTGATTCAAGAAGCCATTGACACTTGTCCGGTTGATTGTATCCATTGGGTTGACTACACTGAACTGAAAAAGTTAGAAGAAGAAAGGAAATACCAAGTTGTTCCTGTTATAGGGTATCCAGTGAATCACACAGCTGTGCGTGCTGAACGGCGGCGCAAAAAGCGAAAATCAAACCAAAACAAACTCCCATAAAATAATCGCTAGTTAACCCCCAATTGAGTTAAGGGATTAACGAAACACAATAAAGTAGGGCTGGATAAACCAGTCCTTTTGTTTTTTGATTTTTTTGATTTAATGCCGACCCTGATGCTTTCAATTAAACTATTTATCTGAAATTATTCATTTTCTGGAAAGGTCTGTACTTTACCGTCAGGACTCAAAACTGCTCGAATTCTGACAGCTTGCCCATTTTTATTAGGAGAAACAAAGTGTTCACCTATTAGAGGAATTCCCGAGCGATCAACAAAGTCCCGTGCTGCCTTTCCTAGAGGCATGATTTGTTCAATTGTGCCATCAACACCCACTACCAAACTGTACTGTATTGTTTGCTTCAATTCAGTTGGTGGTCGCCAGTGTTTTTTGAAATAATCCCTAGCTTCCGCAACTTGGGCTGTGTCGAACAATGTGCCAGTAGCAACCTCTGTTGCCCTTTTCTGGTTTGTTCCCCTTAATTTCGTAACTAATGAATTCTGGCTTCCTGTCGGCGACGAGACATCTGGTGGTAAGTTACCTGGAATAGAGCTAATGCCAGTGCTTGAGCTATGGGGTAGAGTACCTAGAGAGGGCGGTACTTTTGAAAGATTGGAGTACGGGCTAGTTTTACCAGGTAACTTACTAGTTGCTAAGCTACTTTGAGGAAGAGGCAATCCATCATTAGAAGTCAACCCAGTACCATTTGGTTTTAAATTGGGTTGAAGAGAAATTTGCTGTTTTTGTGATGAGAGTGGTGGTGTTTTCTTTAAGGAAGAAAAGGTTTGAGATGTTGTTCCAGGGAGTGTTGCCAGACCTCCTGAAGATGATGTTGATGTTTTAGGAACACTGAGATCAGGAAATGTTTCTGATCCTGGGGGTAGATTAATTTTCTGGGAGTTTAGAGATGTTGTCGATAAAGAACTTGGGGGTGTTTGCGTGATTGGTGGTGGAGGAGGGACAGCAGAACCAACCAATGGTAGAGGTGATTGTGACTGAGATAATAAACTATCTGGAGGGGTAAGAAGAGGTAACGGCGTTGGGGAATTCACCAAAGGTGCGGGTGAAGGTGCTATGGCGATTTTCTCTTGTGCTTGATGAGATTTTGCCGCTGTCTGTTGCTTTTGCCTAATACTTTGAGCATATTGCCAAGTCACTGGTGTTAAACCTGCTGCTAAAACGAGCACGGCTGCAACAGGTGCCCATGCTGGGAAAGCCGCATCTGAACTGTTTGTATTGAGGTTGGGTAGCGATAAAACATCAGCTGAATACTCATCTAAGGCAGTTGCTAAATCAAACAGTTGCAGCAGACTCAGTGAAATGACAGGTCCAGATGCTTGGTTTGCTAGAGAACCAAGAAATAGGTTGTGATTCAAAGGGCGAGCTGGTTGAATTTTGATCTCTGTGTCCAGCATCTGAGTGCTAAAGGAGTTGGTTGTATTTGCTTGCACATTAGAAGAATCATCAAGGTCTTTGAGTTGAGCAGCATCAGACACTTTGGCTGACTCTGTTGGCTGAGCAAAACTTACCCAGAAGTTATCTGGCGACTTCTGGAGTAATTCTTGAACGTAGTTTGCTACTGTTGTATGCAAAACTTCAAGTTGGTCGTGGTTTCCCCGAATTGTAATCCTTTGTTCTTCTGGTATTTGTGGGTCATCAAAGCGAAGCTCAAAGCGAAGCTGCTTCAGGACAGATTTGCCCATCCAACGGGACAACGCAGAGTTTTGCGCCAAGACTTCTAAAGTGCAAGTGGGCGGTGTATACCGACGAATCACATAATTTGATACAGGCATGGCAAGATCTGCAAGCAGAATAATTGAGGATTCTGAATTTTGAATTTTGAAATGGAGATTTATAGCAGAAGTACGCGGATTTTTATCTGTTTGATTCTGTTTGTATCCGCGCGGATCAGCGGTTCTAATTTTGGATTAGAAATCTAAAATCTAGTTGAACGGTCGATGAGTGCTAACCAAAGACGGCGATGTCCACCAGGACCACTGTAAAAAAGTAAATCGATAAGCAGTTTCAGCGCTAGATGGGTAATCTCATCTGTAGAGATTGTTGTGTCTTCCTCCATCCGCTCTTGGTAGGTATTACAGAAAGCATCAATATAATCTCCCAGTAAAGCAGCCTGATGAGGTTCGCGATTACTTTCCGCCATTTGTTCTAGCAAACCAACAGCACGACGAATCAATTCTTGGTGCTGCTTGGCAAGGTAACAAGTGATGAGTACGAGAGATCGCGCTTCTTCTACATCTAGTTTTTTTCGCCCTCCCTGACCTTTACGTAGTGGATTTGACTGACGCAGTCGCCACAGTGCCACACGGTCTGGCACTCTCGACTCTAGATTCAGATCAATAGCCGCTTGGAGCATTGCTTCGGAGCCAATGCCAGTTAAAGTTTCTAGCGCCAGCAGCACCAAATCCAACTGGGTTTTGATATTGTCCCATTGGACGGAGTTTGGGGCTGGAAGCTTAGTTAAATCCTCCCACTGAGAAGTTGGAGTGGGGGAATTGGCGGCAGAGTACATAACTTTTAGCATAGGTGATCAGGCTGGTGGGGGCTGTTGCTGTTACCCATTTTGAAACCAGACTTTTGATGATTAAGATTGGTTTCCTATCGCTTTTGAACTAGAAGCTAATCCTATCTGAGGATAAAATCCTGCAAATAGATAACTACACGTCTACAAGCTTGTGTGTGTGGTGAACAGCAGGAGTGTTTGTCTTACTTTATGACGAAAACCTGTTGGAAAAAAGTGAAGATGTGATTAATTGCATTTACTTTTAAAAACACTACAATCACATCACTATATATGTATAAATCAAAATTGCTCTACATACAGCCGCTCACCCATCTTAATCAGGCAATTGTTTGTTTTCAACACCTATTAATAACATTTATTGCTACACGCCTAATTATTTGGGATATGCAATAGTGACACCAGTACCACCATCAGATGGTTCTGCTGCTTCATAGTGACTGACGTTGGCGTGTCGTTGTAAAAATGCGTGAATTCCTTGCCGCAATTTACCAGTACCATGTCCATGAATAATCCATATTGGTCCTGTCGCTTGTGAGACCGCCTGGTCTAGAATAAACTCTGCATCTGCTACCCGACGTCCACGCAGATCTATAGTATTTTGGGATGTACGAATTGCTGGGGTTGTTTGAGGTGGAACATTTTCCGTATCGCCTCTTCTTTGACTCTCCGTCTCTTCTCTACTCGCTCTATTTTTTTGTTGTTTGTTTATGAGTTCCGGTCGTTGACCATCTAGTGATTCTACATCTTCTAGCTTGACTGTCATTTTCATCAAGCCAAAACGAACTGTTAATTCACCATCTTCATTGGGACTGGTTAAAACTTCTGCTGTTTGCCCTAATTTAGGAATGCGGATGCGATCGCCCACTTTAGGAATAAAACCAGCCTTTGGTTTTGGGGATGGTTGTGGGATAAATTTCTCTGCAATCTGATTCAAAGCATGAGTGGCTTGCTGCGCATCTTGAGCGGTAGGTGTGCCTTGTTGCAAACGACGAATAACCTGAGCAATCTCGCTCCGCGCCTGAGAAAGTGCCTGCTGAACCGCTACTTCTTGTGAAGCGCGCAAAGTGCGTTCCCTCTCTTCTAAGGCTGCGGCTTTTTCGGATACTTCTTTGTATAATCGTTCAGCTTGCTGGAGTAAATTTTGTGCTTGTGTTGCTTTGGTTTCCTGACGCCGACGTTGTGCTTCTAGTCCAGCAATCACCTGGTTGACTTCGTCTGTTGCACCACCTATGTGACTTTTCGCCTGTTCTACAACCTCTGGCTTCAACCCCAAACGACTCGCAATTGTCAAAGCGTTAGAACGTCCAGGAATTCCCCATAGCAAACGGTAAGTTGGTGAGAGGGTACCTTCATCAAATTCTACAGAGGCATTTTCAAAGCGCTCATCTTGATACTTCAGAGCCTTTAATTCTCCAAAGTGCGTTGTCGCAATGGTGAGTTGTGCGTGATCTGCTAAATATTGCAGGAGTGCGATCGCAAGAGCACTACCTTCTGCAGGGTCTGTTCCGGCACCTACTTCGTCCAGTAGTACTAGGGAGTGGGAAATCGTAGGAGGAGACAAGCTCTTCCCCTCTTTCTCTTCAACTGGGTCTAATGCATCTAATACTCGACTAATACGACGAATATGTCCAGAAAATGTGGATAAGCTTTGCTGTAAGGACTGTTCATCACCAATATCTGCCAATACCTGATGAAACCAAGGTAATTCGACTGGTTCACGGGCGGGAACAAATAAGCCCACTTTTGCCATCAGTGCTGCCAATCCAAGGGTTTTGAGAGTGACTGTTTTCCCCCCAGTGTTTGGTCCGGTAATTGTGACGACTCGGATGTGTGGCTGAACTAGCAGATCTACGGGGACGACTGATGGTCCTTGTTCATGTTGATGCTGCCATACTAGCAGTGGATGGCGCAGCTGCCTCAAGGTAATGCTTTCGTTATCCTCCCAATTCATAAATCGCGGAGGATTAGCTTTTAGCCACAAACTATAACGTGCTTTCGCTGTTGCTAAATCCAAAGCTGTGGCAATGGCTAATAATCTTTCTAAATCTGATTTTACTGCTGCGACTTGCTCCGTTAACACACGACGAATTGCTTCTTCTTCTGTTTGCTCTCTCCTAAGTAACTGTCGTAGTTGATTTCCTAGCGGCACAATAGAATTCGGTTCTATGTAGAGAGTTGCACCACTAGTTGAGGTATCATGAACGATTCCTGGGATAGCATCTTTCTGTGGCGCTTTCACCGGAATGACATAGCGATCGCCCCGTTGTGTGATCAACTGTTCTTGAACTGCACCTGCTTTGACTTGTAGTATATTTTGTAGCTTTTGAGTGATTTGACTACGTAACTGCCGCAGTGTTGTACGAATTTCACCAAGTTTTTGGCTAGCACGGTCTGTGACTTTTCCTCGCTCATCAATACAGCGGTGAATTTCTTGCTCTAACTCTGGATAGGTCCTTAAATCAGCAACTAACTCATTTAGTATAGGTACATCAGTTTGGTTATCAATAATCCGACGTAAATTTCTTGCACCAGAAAGAGTGGTAGCAATCATCAACAGTTCATCTGCTGCCAAAATACCTTGAAGCTCTGAGCGTTCTAGAGAATCGCCAATATCTTGAATTCCTTCAAACGATAATCCTGATGCAAGACGGCTTTCTAACTGGTAAACTTCTTTAGTATGTGCTAATAAATACTCACTTTCTGTTTGAGAGGTGGGAATTTGAAGATGACGTGCAGCGATTACCCCAAGCTTCGTTGCTGCAAAGGTAGATAGATGCTGACACAAACGATGCCATTCTAAGAGTTCTAAAGTTTCGGATTGGATCAAGGTTTCTCTATGTAATCTCTAAATTATCTCTTCCAACAAGTCTAAAAATATCTTAACAAGTCTATCTCTCAAGGATCTCATCAATCCCCTAATTCCTAACTCCTAACTCTCAGACACAATCGCTGCTCTCAAGGAAGGCTGAATCAGTTTCCTGAAGTTCTGTCATATCTTCTGCTATTCCCACTACCCGATAAGTGTCCCCAAATTCATTTTTAATGGGGAAGGCACGCTCCCGAATCCTTCTGATTGAGCCATTAGGGCAAATTATCCGGTATTGCGTGTCGCATTTCCCTTGTGTCATCTGATTGTAAAAATTGGTTTGAACTCGCTCTCGATCCTCGGGATGGATTGCTTCCATCCAAGTGTTAGGATTAATGTATAAATCTTTACAAGAAAATCCCCAGATTAGCTCATAGGCTGGACTAACGTACAATATCCTGTCTTGAAAAGAACTATATATCCAAAAAACATCATGAATAGTTTCAGCTAGCTGACGAAATTGCTGTTCGCTTTCTCTCAAAGCCTCATTTTCTTGCTGACGTTCAGTGATGTCATAAAAAGTAGTTACAGCTGCTAGGATTTGACCTGCACAATCACGGATGGGAGAGGCACTTGCCAGGATTGTCCTGATCACTCCATCACCGCACAACAGTTTGATTTCTTCCCCAACAATCACTTCTCCAGTCAACAGCGATCGTGCTAAAGGAATTTCCTTTGGTGTGTAAGCGCGTCCATTAGCAGCAAAATATTGATAATGGTAATTATTATGATTTTCTATATTAAAAAAAGGATCTGGCTCTGCACGTAGAATTTGTTGCACTTGCGGATTCATGAGCACTAATTGACCATGAGGAGCCTCAGCGACCATCAGTGCTGCGGGCATTTGATGTAAAACAGCTTCGAGCAGTCTTTGATTGGACTCCAGTTGTTTCAATAAACGAGTTTGTTCTGCCTCTGCCTGCTTCTGTGCTTGCCAATTCTTGGTTGACTGTCGTCTGGCACACTCAAGTTCTGATCTAAGCGAACTGAACAGTAGTGTCACTAGTACAAACACAACCAAAGGTAAAAGAAATGCCAGACTAGTACTTAGAGAATCTAATTGCAGAATGAAAAAATAGAAAATAGACAGGGTTGACAAAATGGTGGCTATAATCCCTGGCCTCAATCCCCCATATCTAGCACTGACAGCAACTGCAGCAAAGAAGAGCGCAAGATTAGTTGGTGTCAAAAATATATTGAGTAGCAGCGTCAGTACCGTTGCTAACACAACTGATAGCACAGCTATGCCGTAGTACTGTAGTTGAGTTAGTGTTGCCTTAGACATGGGTTGAGGTATGTAAATATATAGTCAAATGCTGACATTTCAGATACAACTCCTACACGTAGCAAGTTTTTTCTTCAATTGTGACTATTATCTATCGAGAGGTGTAAATGATGCTTTTAGGCATAAAAAAAGCAGCAAAAACACCTCTTTTTCTAGAGCAAGAATTTCAGTACTAATATGACAATATGTCAGTTCAAGAACGTGGACTGCAAGTTGCACATGTCAGCCTTTGTCAACAGGCTCACCAAATCTTCAGAAGAATCTGAAAATAAACTCCTACTAGAACCACAAAGGTTTAGCAAGAGTAGTTGACAATTTGATACCCTAGCTTAAACAGATTTGGAAACAATAACAGCGTGGACATTCAAATTGGGTGCAAAAAAATAGCTAAAAGAGCTTACGGAATCGATGAAATTGCTCTAGTACCTGGCAATCGGACGCTAGATCCAAGTTTGGCTGATACTAAATGGCGTATTGGCAATATTGAGCGGACAATACCCATTATTGCCAGTGCTATGGATAGCGTGGTAGATGTTCGTACAGCTGTGCGCTTGTCACAGTTGGGAGCATTAGGTGTTCTTAATTTAGAAGGTATACACACTCGCTATGTGGAAGTAGAGCCAATCTTAGACCAAATTGCCACAGTGGGCAAAGATGAATTTGTTCCCCTCATGCAGAAGCTTTATGCTGAACCAATTAAACCAGATTTAATTGCACAACGAATTCAGCAAATTAAAGAACAAGGAGGCATAGCAGCCGTAAGTGCCACTCCAATAGGAGCAAGCAAATATGGGGCAGTTGTAGCTTCATCAGGAGCAGATTTATTTTTTGTGCAAGCGACAGTGGTCTCCACCGCACACCTATCTCCTGAGGCTGTGGACCCATTGGATCTAGCACAATTTTGTCGGGAAATGCCCATCCCTGTGGTGCTAGGAAATTGTGTAACCTATGAGGTTGCTTTAAATTTGATGAAAGCTGGAGCTGCGGCAATACTAGTAGGTATTGGTCCTGGTGCAGCTTGTACCTCTCGTGGGGTATTAGGTGTAGGCGTGCCACAAGCCACGGCGATCGCCGATTGTGCTGCTGCACGAGATGATTATCATCAGGAAACTGGCAACTATGTACCAGTCATTGCTGATGGAGGTCTAATCACTGGCGGAGACATCTGTAAGTGCATTGCCTGTGGAGCTGATGGTGTCATGATTGGTTCTCCTTTTGCCAGAGCGACTGAAGCTCCGGGTAGAGGCTATCATTGGGGGATGGCAACACCCAGTCCTGTGTTACCCCGTGGTACACGCATTCGTGTAGGTACCACTGGCACGCTAGAACAAATTTTAACAGGACCAGCACAACTTGATGATGGTACTCATAATCTTTTAGGAGCCTTAAAGACAAGTATGGGTACTTTAGGTGCTAAAGACCTTAGGGAAATGCAGCAAGTGGAAATCGTCATTGCTCCTTCTTTGTTAACTGAAGGCAAAGTCTATCAAAAAGCTCAACAATTAGGTATGGGCAAATAAGAGGTAAGGAGCCATTTTTGGGCTAAAGAATCTCTCAGGGCTGCAAGTTGGTCTTTTTTCTATTTTCTATGAAACCGTTGACAGTCAATAGTCACTAAGCACACCTTACTTCAAAGAAATTTTTCCAGACTCTTAAACAAACACTGGAAAAATCACATCTGTGACCTACAATAGAGAAAGCGGAGACGCATGTTTCCGTTCACTCCTCACACCACACTCCGCCCGGACTAATGTTCGGGCGGTTCCTTAAGAAGTGCCTCTTTACCCAAACGACTGCTTCACAAATTTTAAAACTATTTGCAAATATATAATGACTGGCTCCTAAGCAGTGGTTTTTGCTATGGTAGAATTTTCAGCAGACTCAAAAATATTAAGAGGCAAAGGTTTGTAGGCATGTCAGCAGTGGCACAAGTTACGGACTCTACCTTTAAACAGCAAGTACTGGAAAGCGAAGTTCCTGTTTTAGTTGACTTTTGGGCACCTTGGTGCGGACCCTGTCGTATGGTTGCCCCTGTTGTAGATGAAATCGCCGCTCAGTACGAGAATCAACTAAAGGTAGTTAAAGTTAACACCGATGAAAATCCTAATGTTGCTAGTCAATATGGTATTCGCAGCATTCCCACATTGATGATTTTTAAGGGAGGACAAAGAGTGGATATGGTAGTCGGTGCTGTACCGAAAACCACCTTAGCCAATACTTTGGAAAAATACATCAATAAGTAATCATCTTCTTACCTAAGCCTAGTGTAAAAATTTGTAAATAATATAGAAAGGCAATTTTGCCTCCCTACACAATTGTTTACTTATTTGAAATGGAGTGGAATTGATGCGAAGCTAGGCTTTTGTAGCTCAAAGTAACTGTTTGTGCTGTTACCAGTTGTCAAACCGTCACTATTTCCTATCTAGTGATTTGTCATAGGGCTACAGTGGTAACAGAAAGTTGGTTAAGTTAAGATATAACTCCGAAAACAGCATGGTTTTTATGTAACAACTTAGCAAACCACATCTGTTTTCAACGAAAAGCTTATATCGAATCACTCACTGCCAATAGGACAGGTTGGCGACGGCTACCGTCACCAGCGCCTTGGTTTGTTTTTGAACCAAAGGTGCTTTTTATTGTCAAAAAGTTAACCATAGTCGATTGTAAAAGACCTTTGAATTTTAGACTTTGAAGTTTAAGCTGTGTGCCAGTTAAGATAATTGCACACCAATTTTAATTAAAAATTAATGCCTTTTCGGCAGAAATTCTCATGAGCTCATCTGCGTCGTTTGATACATTGAAGTCTCTCCAAACGGATCTTTCTGAATTAATTGATCGTTTACCGACGTTAAAGCATCAGCAATTTATCAAGCAGACACTAGAGACCATAGTGCATCTGGCTGAAAGTGAAATTGAGCGTCTTGATTGGAAGATCTTGTCGGCTACTCTAGCAGACATGGAGCAGGGTTTCCAGCTTTTTTATCCCTATCGACACGTTCGTAAAGTTGCCATATTTGGTTCGGCTCGTCTGTCACCAGAAACACCAGAGTACCTCATGGCGTTTGATTTTGCTCGTCGTGTGACTCAATTGGGATTCATGGTCATGACTGGTGGCGGCGGCGGAATTATGCAGGCGGGTCACGAAGGTGCTGGGCGAGAAAACTCCTTTGGTTTAAACATTCAGTTACCATTCGAACAGCAGGCCAACCCAGTTATTGAAGGAGATCCAAAGCTGATTCACTTCAAGTACTTCTTCACTCGCAAGCTGTTTCTAGTCAAAGAAAGTGATGCTATTGCCTTGTTTCCTGGTGGATTTGGCACCCAAGATGAGGCTTTTGAATGCATGACACTTAGCCAAACAGGTAAGTTCGGTCCAGTTCCTGTGGTTTTGATAGATCACCCTGGTGGTGATTACTGGCGCTCTTGGAGCGAATACATCGATAAGCAACTGGTGCAAAAAGGTCTGGTAAGTCCTGATGATCCTAGCCTTTACACAGTTACAGATAATCTTGATGTCGCTTGTAATGTGATCACTGGCTTTTACCAGGTTTATCACTCAAGTCGCTATGTGGGCGATCGCCTAGTTATCCGCCTCAAGTCCGAGCTATCGGATGCTGAGGTAGAGCGCCTGAATGCTGAATTCAGCGACATTCTGGTGACAGGGCGAATTGAAAAAAGTCGAGCATTACCCCAAGAAGTCCAAGATGAGACTGTCGAACTCCCCCGCCTCATTTTGTACTTTAATCAAAGGGACTTGGGACGCTTGTACCAGCTTATTGCTGTGATTAATCAGATGGCGACTCCTTCACTAGAACAGACAGCGCATCCGGAAAGAAAGTAAGCACTGAGGGTGCACAGAAGGGTTTGAATCTCTGACACCCTTGCACCCCTCAACTTAAAGTAGTGTTGAGATATTTCTCGCGAATGTTTAACTCATGTAACTTTTAAGAACTTCTCTATACTTTACGATTTTAATATTTTTTTTAGATTATAAAATACAGTAATATGTTTATTGACCAAGAACTAGAGTCACGATCAATGGAGGCATCCGTAATGAACTCTTCAGTACTACGTCACCTGTGGTCTATAGTTGAGGAAACTCAGACTACTACTCTCTTAAAATTCAGTGATGCAGATCTGATCCAGCAATTGTTAGCACAACTGAAAAGAAAAACTCTGCTGACCAATGAAGAAATCAACACCGTTTATGCTTACATTAGTGCTAGAGTTCCACTAATTCGCGATTTAGCTCTAGCTCGTTTGGCTTAGCACAAACTACATCAAAAGGTGTGGTGATGTTGTCACTATTAACTTGTAAGCGTTGACAAGATATACTGTCTGATAGTACAGAAGTTGCCATGGTGTTTGTATGAATTTCCATCTTTGCCTTTTGTGGAGCTTCAAACAAAAGGTGTTGTCCTGGAAAAACAACGCGCTCGAAGTGCCAGTTCGGGATATTTGAGATCCGAGCAATTTGGATCTGACTGGTAGCGTTAATATAATGGCACAGAATGTGCTTAGGACTCGCAGTAGAAGATAATCGCGGCATTTTTAGCTTTCACTTAGGGGCATTAAAAAAGTTGCTCAGGGATTTTGTGGTTGGGGTAGAACCAGATTCTTATGAGGATGTGAGCGATAGATAAAGTTACTATCCCAATGACACAAATCAATTGTTTATTTGTGTATCTATCTACAATTAAGTATTATCAAGCATTTCTAACAAAGTTACATTATATTAAGACTCTCTTTAGAATTTAAATTAATTGAGTTTCTTCAAAAAATCATCAGCTTTGCTTATCAAAGAAAGCCAAGAGCAATTTCAATTTTGCTCAAGTGCATGAATCAAAGCTTGTAGGAGCTTACCAACCAATTCACATTGATTGAGAATAGGGTTAATATTTATGCAAGAAGCTAGTTCGACTCTTTGAGAAATTAACAAGTGCGTCTCTAACTCTTTGAGAGAACCCTGGGCGAGATGTAAAGAGTGGATGTATTCTCTCCTTGTTTTGCCTCCATACCACCCCTGTGCAATCTTCACGGCTACCGACACAGGAATTTGCCGAATCTGTGTTGTCATTCCATAAAGTTCCTCTTTGGGAAAGGTTGTGGTAAGACGATAGCAAACTTCAGCTAAATTTACTGCCTCTTGCCAAACTCTTAAATCTCGGTAAGATTTAATTTTTGAGTCCCCCATAGGTTTTACCAACTAGCCCCACACCCCATATCGGCTAACAAATACATGACAGATCTAGCTGTGGGTAGATCTGTAGGTCATCAATTCATTAGCTTCTCTTAAGCTACACTTTACCGTGTAAAAATGTCAATCAAAAAGTTCAACCTATTCGCCCACTTGATATTTGAAGCCAACTTTCTCAGCCACTAGACTCAGATATTTTGAGGTAGCACGGGTTGGTTGATACATACCGTTTTCCCATTCGCTAACAGTTTGCTGACGAACGCCTAACTCCTCAGCCAACTGTGATTGAGTCAGTCCCATTTGAAGACGGAGTGCTTTAATCGAGTTGCTGTTCCACTGAAAGATCTGCGCTGCAGATTGAGTTTTGTAACCACTAGCAGGTTTACGAAAGGTTACACATTCTCGAGCCAGATCGACTTCTTCAACAACATACCCAGCATTCATCCAAGCAGAGGCTTGTAGTGCGCCTTTGCTACGATTTCCCCACCATCGCTTTTGGTTTCGAGCAGACTCAGGTAAAGTCTCTCCCATTAACGTCTCAATTTCTAGAAAGGTGAGGGTGATTTCTGGGCGATCGCTCCTTTGAAGATATTCCAAAAGTGGCTGATACTTACTTTGTCCTTTCACAACCGTGACCTACATACTTTTCCCAAAAGAATACGACCAAAATCCATGCGTGTAGAGACGTTGCGCTGCAACGTCTCTACAGGGTTTGTGTGAGAAGAAACCATTTTTTCCCAAACGTATTGGAAGTGATGACTACCTACCCCTGCACCTTATAGTACAGGGAAATGCATTGATGATTAACTACTACTTAACACCCAATTCACTAGCGTACGTACACCAAAGCCAGTTGCTCCGGGACCGTTATAGCCATTTTCCTTATCAGCCCAAACTGGACCAGCAATGTCAAGATGTGCCCAAGGAGTTTCTTTGACAAATTGCTTGAGGAAAAGAGCAGCCGTAATAGAACCACCAGCACGGGGTCCAGTATTTTTAAAATCGGCAATACCAGACTTGAGCCCTTCAAAATATTTATCTTCCATTGGCAAGCGCCAAATCTTTTCGCCAGCAATTTCAGCTGCTTTTTCTAACTGAGAAACCAAAGCATCATCAGGAGAGAATAAACCAGCAATATCATCACCTAAAGCAACAACACAAGCACCAGTTAAGGTAGCTAAGTCAACAATCGCGTCAACTCCTAACTTTTCTGTAAACACTAAAGCATCTGCCAAAGTTAAACGTCCTTCGGCATCAGTATTATTAACTTCAATAGTCTTACCATTAGAAGCTGTGAGAATATCACCCGGATGGACGGCATGACCACTGATCATATTTTCAGTGACTGCGGAGATAAAGTGAACTTCGACATCTGGCTTCAATTGACCAATAGCTTTAGCTGCTCCTAAAGTAGCCGCGGCACCGCCCATATCAATTTTCATAGTTTCGATGCCGCTACCAGCACCTTTAATATTCAGTCCACCAGAGTCAAATGTTAAGCCTTTACCTACAATTGCCAACTTACGTTTAGGCGTACCTTCCGGCTTGTAAGTGAGGTGAACAAATTTTGGTGGCAAATCAGAAGCTTGTGCCACTCCTAAAAAAGCGCCCATACCCAACTTTTCACAGTCTTCTCGTTCTAGAACTTCCAGTTGCAGACCGTGTTCGGAGGCGATCGCAGCTGCAGTTTCCGCCATGGTGATCGGTGTAACTGAGTTGGCAGGAGCGGCTACCAACTGCCGTGCCAAAATAACACCAGAACTAATTTGATTAGCACGGGTAATTGCTGCTTCCTGGCCACCCAGTCCCAGCAAATCGACTTGTTCAACTTGCGGTCCTTTATCCTCAGGCTCAGACTTAAAGCGATTATCTTGATAGAGTGCTAAATGAACACCTTCAGTCAGTACTTGCGCGGTTAATGCTGCATCGTTGTTCCAAACGGGCAAACTAATGCCCAAGGTTTTGCTTTTTTGCTTTTTTGCTAAACGTGCTGCTGCGGCTGCTGCTCTACGCAGGGTGTCCAATTTGAGAGCTTCTTTTTTTCCTAATCCCACTAGCAAGACTTTACGAACTGAGCTACCAGAACCGACTCGCGTAGCAATGCTGCTGCCTGGTTTAGCCTTAAATTCCTCTTCAGCAATCAATTCCTTGATAGAACCAGCGAATTTCTCATCTAAACTCGCTAAATCACCAGTTAACTCAACGTCATCTTCAAATAATCCAATTGCCAACCCATCCCCACTCCATTCTAGAAATGAGGTATCCTTTGCCAGAATTTCCATTTTTAGCTTCTATGTAACAGTTCTTATACCAGTATTGCGTAAAATATCAAATTTATGCTTATCGGTGAATAGTTAACGGTACTTCTTAACAACCTTGAGAGCAAAGACCTTTTTGCCTTTACATCAATTCATTAACTCTACAATCACACTAACAAGCCTATCAGGTAAGACAGGTTTAGAAAGATGTTTTTGAAATCCGGCGTCGAGAGCTTGTTGGCGGTCTTTTTCTCCTGCATAGGCAGTGAGAGCGATCGCGGGAATTTGCCCTCCTAGTGTAGGTGGGAGTTTTCTAATTTGCCGAATGAGATTATATCCATCCAGTTCAGGCATACCAATGTCACTGAGTAGCACGTGTGGTTTGAATGAAACCAGAATCTCCAATGCTCTTGAGGCAGAAGAGACAGCAGTGGCGATCGCTCCACTTTGCTCAAGCACAACCACTAAAAAATCTCGTGAGTCATCGTCATCATCAACAATTAAGACACGTAGACCTTGAAGTGGGATGTGAGGAGTAGGGACATGAGAAGTGGGTATTGGGGAGTAGGGAAATTCTTGTGTCATCCTGCCTACTTTTCCATTTTGCTCTAGGAGTGGTAGCTGGACTGTAAATGTTGCTCCATGCCCTTCTCCTTGGCTACTCGCACTGACTGTTCCTCCGTGTAATTCTACTAAGTGACGTACAATTGCTAATCCCAGACCCAAGCCACCTTGTTTACGAGTTGTAGAACCGTCTGCTTGACGAAATGAGTCAAACACATAAGGGAGAAATGTTGGATTGATCCCAATGCCTGTGTCTTTTACAGTAATTTGGGCATGAGGAATTGCTTTGCTGTTTGCTCCATGACCCATTTCTATAGATAATTGCAACTCTACCTTTCCGCCTTCAGGTGTGAACTTGATGGCATTGCTGACTAAATTCCAAATGATCTGCTGTAAGCGATTGGCATCACCTAGAACACAAAATTTTGAATTTTGGCTTGCAGATTTTGTTGTCTCACTGGCAATGACACCAGTTTTTTCTAATTTAGAAACGAGAAATGGATTTGGTGTTGTGCCTTGGATGCTCTCCATTTCTGCATCTAAAATTGTAAATTGCAAATTAATAGATTTTGCTTGAGCCGCTAGACGCATTGTATCGATAGCAGCTTCAATAGCTGAAATGAGGTTGGTGGGTTGGGAACGCAGGGTCAATTTGCCACGAATAATCCGAGAAACATCTAGCAAATCTTCAATGAGTTGGGTCTGTAGTCTTGCGTTGCGCTCTATCGTTTCTAAGGCTCGCTCAAAAGTTGTTGTGTCTAATTTACGAGTCCGTAATATTTTTGACCATCCGAGAATGGCGTTGAGGGGTGATCGCAATTCATGGGAAAGAACCGCAAGAAACTCATCTTTAACCTGGTTGACCTTTTCTAATTCTTCTTTCTGTTGACGCAATTGAGCTTCGCTTGCCCGCAATGCCTGTTCTGTGTGCTTGGAAACTGTGATATCACGAGTGATACTCAGCAGTGTTTCTACAGAATCATCTAGAGCGAATTCTGGTACGATTTGTGATTGATAATAACGAATTGTGTCATGCAATTGAAAATCGAACTCAAAAAAGGATGTCACTCCCGTAACAAATACTCTACGTAATCTTTCTTCCCATAGAGTATAAATTTCTAATGGAACACCCAACTCAGCCATTGTTCTCCCCATTAGCTTAGAAGGGGGTGTTCCCGTTGCTTGCTCAATTGCTGGGTTTACGTAGATACACCGTAAATCTGTGTCAATTCTAGCAATGATGTCAGGTGAGTTTTCTACTAAAGCGCGAAACTCCTGCTCGCGACGGTGTAGTTCTGCCTCTGCCTGTTTGCGAGCCCGCCTTTCTTGGGCTTCTCGCAACGCCCTCTGTGTGGATGGTACCAATCGCTCCAACCGTTGCTTTAAGACATAGTCAGTAGCACCATTTTTTAAAGTCTCAATTGCTACTTCTTGATCCATCGTTGCTGTGACGAAAATGAAAGGGATTTCTGGACACAAGCACTGTGCAATCTCTAAAGCAGAAATACCATCAAAGCCAGGTAGAGAGTAATCTGAAAGAATCAGGTCAAAGCTATCTTGCTCAAGTGCCTTGTGAAACTCAACGCGTGTTTTCACTTGTTCTAAGCTACAAATAATACCACCTGCAGTTAATTGAGCGTGGATGAGCTCTGCGTCTAGCAAACTATCTTCTAGCAAGAGAAATCTGAGACCTGACATTATTTATATTCCTGCAATTCCTTGATTACTGCGTGTGGGCGGTATGGAACCGGGCGGGGGTTCGTTGATAATTGCCCAGAATAATCCTAACCCTCTAATAACATCGACAAATTCATGAAAATCGATTGGCTTTACCACATAAGCATTTGTGCCAAGTTCATAACAACGGCTCAGATCCTTTTCTTCACGGGAAGATGTGAGTACTACCACAGGCACAAATCTTAAATTATGATCAGCCTTAAGTTGTGTCAGAACTTCTATACCATCAACTTTTGGTAATTTCAAATCCAGCAACACAACAACAGGATTACCTTCTCGGCGCAGTCGATAAACGCCGCGACGATAGAGGTAATCTAATGCTTCTTCGCCATCACGAACGACAATAACTTCATTACCTAAATGATTTTCTGCTAGAGAAGCCAGGATTAACTCCACGTCATTAATGCTGTCTTCAACCAGGAGAATACGCTTCAGTTCCATTGTTTTTTCTCTAATGTCCACTCCTTACTTCCAACCCCCTTGGTAGCGAAAAATAAAATGTCGCTCCTTTTTCTATCTCACCCTCTGCCCAGACACGTCCGCCATGTCGATGAATGATGCGCTGGACGTTTGCTAGTCCAACACCTGTGCCCTCAAACTGAGGATCGCTATGTAGGCGTTGAAAGACACCGAATAGTTTATGAACGTATCGCATGTCAAAACCAATACCATTATCTTGCACAAAGAAGATGGCTTCTTGCTCATTACCAGTATTGCTACCTACAGTAATTTCTGCTAATGGTCTGGTTTTAGTGTATTTAAGTGCATTTTCTAGTAAGTTGCGCAAGGCTAGCCGTAACATTGAGGGATCACCCTGCACAACTGGCAAGGGCTCAATTTTCCAGCTAACCTGACTTTTCCGAATTTGTGAATCTAGGTCGCGTTGCACCTCCTGCACAAGTTGATTCATGTCAATGATGGTATAGCTCATCTCTGTACGTCCCATACGTGAGAAGGCTAACAAGTCATCAATTAACTTACCTGCCTGCTTTGTAGTCTCAGTGATGATGTTGAGATAACGCTGACTAGTTTCATCCAGTAATTCTGAGTTAAGGCGCTTTTGTAGCAAGTCAACAAACCCAGTAATGTGACGTAAAGGAGCCCGCAGATCATGAGAAACAGAGTAAGAAAAAGATTCCAGCTCTTTGTTGGCGGCTTCTAGTTGAGCGGTACGTTGTTTTACCCGTTCTTCTAGAGTGGAATTTATCTGTTGAATTTGGGCTTCGGCAAGTTTTCGATCATGAATGTCCAGACAAGAGCCAATATAACCAAGAAATTCTCCAGTTTGGGTGAATCGGGGCACACCAATGTCCAAAATCCAACGATATTCTCCATCAAACCGTTTGAGGCGGTACTCCATTTGGAATGGTTGTCTGTTATCAAATGCATTCACATAAGTTTCCTGACAGCGCTGCAAGTCTTCGGGATGTACACCTTCTGCCCAACCATTGCCAAGTTCCTGCTCTATTGTGCGTCCAGTCCAATCTAGCCAGGGTTTATTGAAATAGGTACAAAGCATATTCGTATCCGACATCCAAACCATCATTGGGGCGGTATCTGTCACATAGCGAAATCGCTTTTCGCTTTCAACAAGCGCTGCTTGAGCCTGTTTAAGATCGTTCATATCTAGCACAAATGCGATCGCTTCTTCGTTTCGCTCACCAGTCAAGGCATACCCAATCAAGACAGGAACACGGGTACCATCTTTACGGATGTATTCTTTTTGGTAAGGAGTGCAAACTCCCTTTTCTTTCGCTTCAGAGATCGCTTGATAATCCAAAGCCAGAAACTCCGGTGGCGTTATATCAGTCCAGCGCAATCGACCTAGCAGGAGATCTTTGCGAGAGTAACCAATAATCCGCAGAAAAGTATCATTGACCTCAAGCAGTCCTCCATAAACATCGGAAATCAAAAAGCCAATGATGTCTGATTCTACAAACACTCGTAGCCGTGATTCGCTCTGACGTAAGGCTTCTTCTGAGCGTTTACGTTCAGTGATATCACGGTTGATCTCTAGAAATCCACCTTGATTTTCTGGTGAATTGATCACTACCTGGCGGCTTTCAACAATGATTTTTTTCCCATCTTTACATGTATGAAGCAGTTCGCCTTGCCAACGGCCATTTTGTCGAAGAGCAGTATCAATATTTTCACAGCCTTCAATGATTTGAGTTTGTAAAAGTGTGTGACTTACTTGTCCTATGGCTTCTGCTTTCGAGTAGCCATACATTTCCTCGGCGCTTTTGTTCCAGTAACTAATAACACTATTAGCATCACGGACAAAAATTGCTTCATATGCACACTCCAGCAAACTAGCCTGTTGTTGTAGAACTTGCTCTACCTGTTTGCGATTTGCATCTACCTTGTTCAAAAACTTGGCATTCCACCAAATGAACGCCAAAAAAAAGGACTCCAGCAGCACCACCACTAGGGATAAATTCAAGGCAGAATCGTAGTCATTTGATTTTTCACCCTGAACAATTAACCAGATCATGATGAATGGTAGGGCAATGACACTGGGAATCAGCCGACGGGCTATAGCACCACCATCTAAGTCACTGGTAATTGTTTGCATGAACCCACGGTTAGGGTAAATAAACAAAACTCCTAAACACAGTAACTCAAAAGTGAGTGACGTATGTAACGCCATAAAGCTAGTGTAATCACGGAAGTGAGCCACAGCTTTGAATCTATAAGCCCAGTCAACTAATGCTTGTAAAGAAATTAAAGCCACAACTAAGCTCAACAGTTGAGCCAGCAAATAACCTGGTCTCAAGTTCTGCCCGAGGAACAACAGCGCCCCACCAACTAACAAAAAGTTTAGGGCTGTGTTTGCTCCCATGCGGCCAGGAAAGAAGGTTTTGGGTTCTGGCTGTAGGTCTGGAAACAGCAGTTCATCAATACCCAGGTTGCAGTTGAACAGATATTCACTCAGGGTGAGCAGTCCAATCATAGCTACTGCGATCGCACATCCCCTAGAAATGCTCAGAGAGACTGAGGGAGATGAAAAAATAGGTGATCTTCCTTGAGTCTGTCTTATGCTCCTTGTCCCACTGCTAATTTGCCATAATGAAACCCCCGACAGCAAAAAGCCAATTGCTGTGTTAGCCTTCATGGCGGCAAGTCCTGGAATGAAACTCTTGATATGGGCGATATTAAACCCCCAACCCCCAACAAGTACTAGAACCCCAACCAAGATCGCAATGATACTGGCAGCTTGTGAAATACTTCTGCTCAATCCGACGTTAGGCATAATTATCTCCCCAACCTCAGAGTTCTGTTTTTCTCGTGATGTTGTAGAAGATATCATTACCTTTGTTGAGCTACCACCTTGAAAAAGCCCTGAATTTGATTAAGATCTAGCTTAGGGCTGGATAGAAGATTTACAAAAATATCTTTGGATAGATTTCTATTTTCTAGAACTCAGGACTGATGACTATTGATTATTGACCAGCGACTGAATGGAGTTTAAATTAAGATTAAATTTTGTGGTGATTGCTGTTATCACCTTTTGCTCGACTGGTGTAATCCCACCTTCCATTTGAGCAATTCTGTAGGACTGAGCCAATAATGGTACAGCAAAATCAGGATTCAGTTCATTGAGAAGTTGATCCAATGGCTGGGGTGATTTGATATTTTGCTCAATCACCTCTAGAGAATTTGGACTGAGGTTCAACGCTTGCAATTCTGGTAATATTTCTTCCCATGTTTTTTCTGGATGGCTCGCGAGAATCATATGAACTAAAATCTGATCCATGATCACTTGTTGGGCGATCGCTTTTTCCAGATAATTTTCACTCTGTGTCTTAAGTTGCGTTAACGTCTCTTCAGAGGTCAGTGGTTTTGATGAATTCAGTTTCGCTTCGTAAAATCGGCAAGCAGCATATCCTAGCGAGTAGATCATTGTTGCATTTGCGCTAGCACCAATCAACTCTCCTGCAAATGGTATGTTTCGCAGCAAACCTAAGCCAGCAGCTTTTAACAGACGACCACCACCCAACGCTAGACCGAAAATTGCCAAGACTTCGCCCTTACGGCTAGGGTCTTTCAGATCTAGTCCATAGGCTGATGCAATCTGATAAATCATTTCCGACTGCAATTTTGTGGTTGCTGCCAAATCAATAGCCAATAGCGCAGTTGCTACTCCTGGCAAAATACTAGTTGCGAACCCGATTCCCCCTGCTTTAGCTGCTTTTTCAAGCATGATCCGGTGAGAAATTTGGCTAGGCGATTCTTGAGGATACTGTTTTTGTAGCTTTTGTACTGCAGCTTCTGCCTTATCCAAGTTCACATTATCAGCAGCACCAGTTAGCCAACCAAGATTTAATACACCAGATAGCTTGCGAAGCAACCAATTGTTGCTCAAATAATTGGCAAAAACTCCTGTTTTTTGAGTCCCTTGCTCAATGAGCTTTTGTGTTTGTCTTGTAGCTGCTTGTCCTAACTCAACTGCTTTTTTGGCTGCGTCCTGTCCTCTTTGCTTCCAAGATTCCCAAAAAGATACTTTATCCTCAACAGAAGCCTTTGCCAGTTCCTCATCAATGACTGGCGATACCGAAACAGGTGTATCATCTGGCTTTTGTTGGGGTTTGTCTACCATGGTTCAGCACCGTTTTGAACATCTTTCTATTCAGGTTGTACCGAAAGTGCAGGTGCTTTCTCCTCTCTCCACAAGCACAAGTTATTGAATATTTTTCTATAACTGCTGTCTCTACTTGACTTGGATGAATTGCTCTCATGGCATACGCCTAATTATCGCTTCATCTCTAGCACTCTAGCTGTTTCAAGCCCACTACCTATAAAATTGTTAGCTTTCATAATGTCGTAAAGATTAATATCTGCTTCTAACAAGCAAGCATGACCACTGTGGGGTAGCACTACCATTTTTGCCTGAGGTAAAATTTCGACTAACCGTTTTGCTTCACTCACAGAAGGCAAAAGTTTATCCTCAGCACTAGCAAGAATTAGAACAGGTTGCTTGAGGCAACGTAATTCATTTGGCTCAATATGAAATTCTCGGAGTAAAGATAAGCGCCATTGAACAGTTTCTGATGGTACAGAACGCATAGTTTTCAAAAGTTCTTGGCGATCGCTCTTAGAAATTCTGCCTAGTGCAGCTAGAAATGGCAACAAACCCAGTGCACCAAACTCGTACAAACCTGATGGTACTATGTGAGAGAGTTGTGATGCCCAACCCAACCAAGGGTGAAGATGAAAGCTAGAAGCTGGGTTGATGAGGATAATTCGGGTAAATAGATGTGGTGCAGCAACAGCCACCTTTTGAGCTAAACCACCTCCAAAGGACTCACCACATAGGTAAACCGGACGTTCTTTATTTTTTTCTAGTTCAGCATCGATCAAGTTGAGTAAATGATCAGTGAGTTCATCCCAACTTGTGAGATCATCTCTTGGGATCGCTAAACAACGAACATCGAAGCCAGCTTCTAATCCAGCCGTTTGTGAGCGTAACAGTTGACCAGTGCCATCCATACCTGGCAAAAAAACAAACAGTGGATACTCTGGCTGTAGTCTTTTAGGTGTCAGGAAACAAGGCTGAAGTTTTACTTGTGGGCTATTATTCATTGGTCATGGGCATGGGGCATTGGTACTTTATTCTTAGCAAGAAAGAATCAAAATCTCTAATAACAACCTTTACTTAGCAACGTTGCAATTTCTGAATGACAGTGATTTGTGAGTTCTGCCACAACTGTTCTCGCTTGTTTTCCTTGATATTTTTTGTGATCTTGCGACTTAATCCAGTAAGGACGACCAACGAGCACAGCGACACGACGATATATGACCAGAGGATGCCAACCTGGTTGATTAAATAAAGCTTCTGTAGGATCAAATAAACTTAGTAGCTTTAAAGGCACGGCAGATGTGTTAACTTCTTCAAGGGAGGCAATTGCAATTGGCAAAACTGCTAAATCCGGCACAGCAGCTCGCAAAGCTAAATGTGCAAATCCTCGTTGAAATTTGCCCACTTGGTTGTGTAAGGTGTATTTTACCATTGGTTGTGTTCCTTCGGGAAATACTCCTACCACTTGTTTGGATTGTAGAAGTATCTGTGACTGCTGAAAGAAGCTCTGTTGGCGTTGTTCAGTAGCTGCTAGAGGGAAGCATCCTAATTGTCCTGTCACAATCTCTCGCATAACTGGCACTTGTCCCATATAGTGATGGCAAGCAAAGCGAATCGGACGTGACATTGCTGTCATGAGAATTGGTGCATCCATAAAGCTACGGTGATTGCTTACTACTAGCACACTAGCATCCTGGGGAATGCGATCCTCATAATAGAGAAACATTTTCATTGATAGAGCCGCTAGTAAGCAGCGAGAAATCTCCAGGGGGCTATTCACACTCATGCCTTTTTAATATAGATTCTCAGCTAATATTTCACATAGGCTTAATATAGTATTTACATTTCTTAACTTAGGCGACGCCTGCCTTAAGATAGAAATATCTGGAGTGCCAAGCAAGCTCATTCATTTTGTCAATAATAATGATTTTGTATTCTTATTGATACGAAATGGAGTAGTGAGCTTTTGTTACAGTTTGCCGAATTTTTATCTCAATGTTTAAGCAGAAATTAACTTAATTTGTACTTATTATCGAAAAAAGCTGGATTGAGGAAATTTGCTACTATTAAGGTATTACTTGAAAAAATGATAATTATATCATATAATGACCTGGTTTTGCCGAGATAAGTAGGATAGAAAACAGTATTAACAAGTAGTTTTTATTTTGCATGAATCTAGTGAATAAAAAAGAAAAAACATTTGCACTGACAACACCGCTATATTATGTAAACGATTTACCCCACATTGGCAGCGCTTACACAACAATGGCAGCAGATGTAGTAGCGCGGTTTCAAAGACTTTTGGGGAATTCGGTACTGTTGATTACAGGTACAGATGAGCATGGACAAAAAATCCAGCGAACAGCCGAAAGCAAAGGGCGATCGCCCCAAAGCTTTTGTGATGAAATGTCCGCGGGTTTTATTGATTTATGGAAATTGCTAAATGTTCAATACAATCGCTATATTCGGACGACTGATCATCGTCATGAAGTGATTGTCCAAGAATTCTTCCAGAGATTATGGGAAAGAGGTGACATCTATCTAGGACAACAAAAAGGCTGGTATTGTGTCTCCTGTGAAGAATTTAAAGAAGAACGAGAACTATTAGAGGGAAATCGTTGTCCTCTTCATCCAAACAAAGAAGTTGAATGGCGGGACGAGCAAAACTACTTCTTCCGTTTATCGAAATACCAAACTCAATTACGAGAACTGTATAGTTCTAAACCTGATTTTATTCAGCCTGAAAGTCGGCGCAATGAAGTCCTTAGCTTTGTTAATCAAGGTTTGCAAGACTTTTCTGTTTCCAGGATAAATATGGAGTGGGGTTTTCCAGTACCAGCTGATCCCAAACACACTATTTATGTCTGGTTTGATGCACTGCTAGGTTATATCACAGCATTGTTAGAACCAGATGAGGAGACAACTTTAGAAAATGCTCTCACGCAATGGTGGCCTGTCAATTTGCACTTGATTGGTAAAGATATCCTGCGCTTCCATGCAATTTCCTGGCCTGCAATGCTATTGTCAGCAGGGTTACCTTTGCCAGACAGAGTCTTTGTGCATGGCTTTTTGACTAAAGATGGTCAAAAAATGGGTAAAACTCTGGGTAATACCCTTGACCCAGTGGCGCTGATAAAGTGCTATGGTGCAGATGCCGTTCGTTATTACTTCCTTAAGGAAATCGAATTTGGTAAAGATGGCGATTTTAATGAAAGTAGATTCATTAATGTTCTGAATGCAGATTTGGCAAATGATTTAGGTAATTTGCTGAATCGTACCTTGAACATGGTGAAGAAATACTGCGCAGATAATGTGCTGCAAATTACAAATGAAGATATTCCTTTTGAGCATCCTTTAAAATCTATTGGTTTCCGTCTGGGGGAACAGGTAAAAAATGCTTATGAAGCGCTAGCTTTCAATCAAGCTTGTGAAACTGTTCTTTTACTGGTACAAGCCAGCAATAAGTTTATTGATGAGCAAGCACCTTGGTCACTTTATAAACAGGGACAGCAACAAGCAGTGGAACAAGTCCTATACACAGTTCTAGAATCAGTGAGGCTGGCAGCTTATCTTCTATCTCCAATCATTCCAAATATCAGTAGCGACATTTACCAGCAACTGGGCTTCGGAATAGACTTTAACGACCAATTACAAACTTCTATTTCTGCTCCCTTTGCCATTCATGGGACATGGGGAGTACTAGACAATCAAAACAGGTTCAGCAAACCTCATCCAATCTTTCAGCGCATCGAATCGGCTAAAACCCGATAGTCCTTTCAAAGTCTGTTTTTTAAAATTTGTCAGGGCTGAATTTCTTAGCCCTGAATGCATATTATAAGCTGCTCTAACTCGTATGCAAACGTGAATTCAAGTATAAATTACTACAGGTGATAAAAAATGAGGTATGACACAATGTTGAATAATTTGGACAACGACGCCATATTCACGCCGGAACAGGTTTTGGAAAATCGGGGTCGTGTCGCTATATTTATAGACGGATCAAATTTATTTTATGCAGCACTACAACTGGGAATCGAAATTGATTACACCAAGCTATTATGTCGATTAACAGGGGGATCTAGACTACTACGTGCTTTTTTCTACACAGGTGTTGATCGCACCAACGAAAAACAACAGGGCTTTCTACTGTGGATGCGTCGCAATGGCTACAGAGTTATTGCCAAAGATTTAGTACAGCTGCCAGATGGTTCAAAAAAAGCCAATTTAGATGTAGAAATAGCAGTTGATATGATGGCTTTGGTAGATTCCTATGATACAGCAGTGTTAGTAAGTGGTGATGGTGATTTGGCATATGCCGTCAATTCAGTTAGCTATCGTGGAGTAAGAGTGGAAGTCGTTAGTTTACGCTCCATGACAAGCGATAGCTTAATCAATGTTTCTGATCGCTACATTGACTTGGAAGCTATTAAAGAAGATATCCAAAAGACCCCTCGTCAAAGCTATCCATATCGACCCTTATCTGGTATGAGTTTTTTGGAGGAACAAAGAGAGACAGATGGTCATGTTGAAGTTCAAGAGCAATGACTCAGCAAGATAGAAACAGAGTAGAGGCAAGTAAGGAGACAAGGGAGACGAGGGAGATAAAGAGAAAAGGGGAGTTGGCGAAAATCCCTTCTCATTTCTCACGCTCTCGTTCCTTGATTCCCTTATTCCTCTTTTTTCCTTTGACTTTTTGTTTAATAATTGGGCTTTTTGCTTGTGGGGATCAAACCAATAAAGTGACAAAATCATCTGCTGAGACTCCCTCTGCACATAATGTAGATAGTAATTTAAATTTCTTTGATGTAACTTTAGAACAAGCAGATGAAGTAGGACGACCTATTTGGAAAGTCAGAGCTAAACGAGCAAAATACACCAAAGAAAAACAACTCGGTCAAGCAGAAAGTCCCTATGGTGAATTGTATCAAGATGGCAAAGTCATTTACCAAGTACAAGGGCAACAAGCAGACATTAAAGAGGATGGAAAACAACTGATTCTTAGAGGAAAAATTGTAGCTACAGACCCACATAATGGTGTTGTTATGCGAGGTAATGAATTGGAATGGAGACCCAAAGAGGATTTGTTAATTGTCCGTGACAAACTCAATGTTACCCACAAACAACTACAAGCAGTAGCACAGGAAGCGCGAGTAAAAACTCGCGAACAACACATGGAATTTAATGGGGGAGTGGTTGCAAACTCTATTCAACCGCAAGTGCAAATGCGAACTGAGCATCTTATTTGGCAAATCAAAGAAGAAAAACTTGTCGGCGATCGCCCTATAAAAATAGATCGTTATCAGAATAATCAAATTACCGACCGTGGTAAGGGAGATACGGCTGAAGTCAATTTAAAAACTAAAATTGCTACCGTTAACAAGAATGCTCAAATAGAATTACTAGATCCACCAATGCAAATAGCTAGTAACTCTATGAGTTGGAACTTGAACACAGAAACTATAATTACAAATACTCCTGTCCGCGTGTTTCATCGCGCTAAGAATCTGACTGTAACTGCAAATCAAGGTGAGATGCAGATGCAACAAAATACTGTGTATTTAACAGGTAATGTCAATAGTATTGGGCAGCGTGGTCAGACACTTCATTCTAATACTTTAACTTGGTATCTTAATACCAATTTGCTTGCTGCTCAGGGAAATGTAGTCTATCATCAAGTCGATCCACCATTAAGTTTTACAGGTCAACAGGCTTCCGGTAATCTAGAACAAGAAAACATTGTTGTTAATGGTGGCAATTCTGGGGGTAGGGTATTCACTCAGATTATTCCCAAGGAATCGAAAGACAACGGAGAGTGAAACAGTTATCAGTTATCAGTTATCAGTTATCAGCGCTTTATGGACGGGCGCAATGTCTTGCGCCCTAACTCCTAATTCCTAACTCCTAACTTCACTTACCCTTTAGAGACGATTTCATTACGATTCACTGCACCTAATACAGGTATATGATCGGTCGTTGAGTGGGGTGTTAAAGCATCGGGGACGCTTGGAGATATTTGAAGTAGCTGTACAAGACGTTGTAACAGTTTATCTTGTCCTGTACGGAAAGCTGATAAATTTGTACCACGGTTAAAGATAGCAAACCAGACTAAACCGCGATCGCGTGTGGGCATGACTCCTGCTAAGGAACTGACATCTCTAAGGGTGCCAGTTTTGATGACTGTAGCGAGAGGGATATGTCTACCATGTATAGTTCCTCGGTGGTCTAACCCAGACATAAGAAATAAATCAGCTAGATCTAATTGATGGGCAACTGCTTCACGTTGCAATGCCATTAACATAGCGCAAATAGCTCTGGGGGAAATGCGATTTTCTGGTCCTAATCCTGAACCATTGATGAGTTGAATTTCCGACTCTGGTACTCCAGCCAGCTGAGCTGCCGTTGATTGTACTACAGGTGCCCCTCCGACATTCTCTGCCAGCATTTCTGCCATATCATTATTGCTGAAAACGTTCATCTCTTTGATAAGTTGTTTCAACGGCAATGAGTAGTGACGTACTAACAGAGTTTGTTGTGGGTTTGGTTGCGAGGCTAATCGCACCTGTCCAGTGATGACAACTTGAGGTTTAGGAGTCCCTTTCGGCATTAGCAAATACTGGAAAGCAGCCGGACGTGGCCAAGTTGTATAGTTTAGTGCTTTTTTGAGTAACTGACCTGCCAACAGTGGATTACGTTGGAAATTCAGTGCGAAATTACCAGTGATCACCAAATTTCCCTTGACCTGCTTAATGCCCATTTGGTTAAGAGTATTACCAAGGGTAATCGCTTCTTCCCAGACAAATAAAGGATCACCTCCACCAGTAATGACTAAATCCCCCTCTAACACTCCATTTTGTATTGGTCCTGTAGCACTTACTAAAGTTTGAAATTGGTGGTCTGGTCCAAAAGTTTTAAAAGCAACGAGCGTGGTGGCAATTTTGGTTAAAGATGCAGCAGGTAGAGGTGTCGAGCCTTGGTGATTAGCCATGAGCATAGGTCCTGACTGTATCCACACTCCCTGATTATCTGTTTGATTGCCTGTGACCAACTTCAATGTTTGCAGATCCTTAAGATACTCTTGCACTGTGGTGGTCCCAGCTGGATTTGGATCAGTCGTAAGAATCAAGCCTGGACTACTTTGCCAAGCCAAAATATCTAAGGCATCTATAGGCTTGACTTGTACCCCAGCCATCTCTAGCCAAAGTGAAATCAAACCTGAACCAAATAATTCCAGCATTCTTTACGCCTCTATAGAATGTGCTACTTTTGTTGTGTAGTAATGTGTTGATTCATCAATGCCTTTCAGCATTGAGTCATGATAACTGCTGATTATCGAATTGCGGAAGTGGGGTGGATACTCAAGTTATGGTAGGGGGTGTAACCCTCATCTGAGTATCAGTATAGGTGAAGTTTTTTCCATTACATTTTTCTTCAGTGTTGCATCCATAGTTGAGATACTTGTCTCTGGATTTATACTTTTTGTTTTGAAATGGTTATAGCTTTTTTCTTGGCAGAAATCTAATAAACAAGTCTGAGGGAAAGGCTTTTTGAATGCTTGGGTAGATGAATCTTTGTTCGCCAACTTGGGCATCACTCAGATAGATGTTAGCTGGGTTATGCCTTTCAAAATATTTCTTCCTAGTTGTTAGCACCTTATCAGGCAAGTTTTTGCAATTGTCATCTGTCGCAAATTCGAGTATTTCCGTGCTATCTCATAAACAAGGTTACTCATGGAAGCGTGTCAAAGTAGTGATTCGTGTTATGTTGGGCTTGGCAGAATCTCTGTTGAAAACAATAAGGACAACGGATGAACTATGAAGTTAGGGGAATAGTGACTGGATAAAACCCTCTGAGATAAATCAGTGGAAAAACTATTCAGTTGTTACATTCTTCTTTCAAAAATACGGGAAAACCCGTAAGATTTGTCTGCTATTTCAGAATTCACCGTTTGCCTTCAATTGACAAACATATTTTGCAGTCAGAAATCAACTATTTTCAACAGAGGCATCTGGTAAAATTTGTAAGGTTTCTAGAAGCTCTAAGCAATGGGATCGACTGGCGTACGGATCGCAATTGATGCAATGGGAGGGGATCACGCACCTAGTGAAATCGTAGCTGGCGCACTGCGGGCACGAGAAGAATTGGGTGTGGAAGTATTGTTGGTGGGAGATCCCCAAGAAATTAACAGCCAACTGCCACCAAAATCAACTTTGGGACAGGTAGAGATTGTTCCCGCTGAGGGAGCGATCGCAATGGATGAAGAGCCTTTAAACGCCATTAGGCGCAAACCGAAGGCTTCAATCAATGTGGCTATGGATTTGGTGAAGCAAAGCAAAGCAGACGCTGTGGTGTCTGCTGGTCACTCTGGCGCTGCTATGGCAGCTGCTTTGTTCCGCTTGGGACGATTACCAGGAATTGACCGTCCGGCAATTGGTGCGGTTTTCCCTACGATAGTAGCAGGTAAGCCAGTGCTGATACTTGATGTCGGCGCAAACGTGGATTGCCGTCCTAAGTTTTTAGAGCAGTTTGCTCTGATGGGATCAATTTACAGCCGATATGTTTTGGGCACTCCAGAACCCAAAGTGGGTTTGTTAAATATCGGTGAAGAAGATACAAAAGGCAATGATGCCACTGTCCGTGCTCATCAAATGCTGCTTGAAAATCCTCAAATTTCTTTTATTGGCAATGCCGAAGGACGTGATGTGCTCTCTGGCCGCTTTGATGTGATTGTGTGTGATGGCTTTGTGGGCAATGTATTGTTGAAATTTGCCGAGGCGGTTGGAGAGGTAATGTTACAAATTATCAGAGAAGAATTACCCCAAGGATTGCGAGGTCAACTAGGTACTGCAATTCTCAAACCCAATCTCAGGCGTATTAAGCAACGGGTAGATCACGCAGAACACGGCGGTGCATTACTTTTGGGTGTGTCAGGAATTTGCATTATTAGTCACGGCAGTTCTCAAGCACCTTCAATTTTTAATGCAATCCGCATGGCAAAAGAAGCTGTTGATAACCAAGTGCTACAACAGATTCAAAGCCGATATCAAAGTCTACAGGGCGAAAGTAGCTAGCGGTTATTAGTCCTTCATTAGGGAAATCCCTTTTCTGAGCACTAGCTCACAGTTCACAACTAATAACTAATAGCTGATCGCTTTGGGAGAAGTAGGAGTGCAAAACTTAGGAATGGCAATTACAGGCAGTGGCTCAGCAGTACCAGCCACTTGCCTAGATAACCAGGGGCTGACTAAACTAGTTGATACATCAGATGAGTGGATTACGACAAGGACAGGAATTCGTCAGCGAAGGCTGGCAAAACCTAGTGAATCCTTGACTGAGCTTGCTACTGCAGCCAGCAGAAAAGCACTTGCAGCAGCAGGAGTACAACCACAAGAGTTGGATCTTATTTTGTTAGCAACTTCCACCACTGATGACTTATTTGGTAGCGCTTGTAAAATTCAAGCAGAATTAGGAGCAACCAAAGCTGTAGCATTTGATTTAACGGCTGCCTGCTCTGGGTTTGTGTTTGGATTAGTTACTGCTGCTCAATATATTAGGACTGGAGCTTACCAAAACATACTATTGATAGGAGCAGATATCCTCTCCCGATGGGTAGATTGGCAAGACAGAAGCACTTGTATACTATTTGGCGATGGAGCAGGCTCTGTAGTATTACAGGCAAATCAGAGCGATCGCTTACTGGGATTTGAACTCAAAAGCGACGGTTCTCAAAACAACCAACTCAACCTTCCATATACATCTAAATCAATATCACTGATTCAAGATGTCAATATTGGCCAAGGGAATTTCCACCCTATCACGATGAACGGCAAAGAAGTTTACCGTTTTGCTGTCCAAAAAGTGCCAGAAGTTATAGATAAAGCTTTGTTTCGTGCCAACCTTAGCGTTGATCAAATAGATTGGCTAATATTACATCAAGCCAATCAGCGCATTCTAGACGCTGTTGCTCAGCGCTTAAACATTCCAGAATATAAAGTTATCAGTAATCTTGCTAACTACGGCAATACCTCTGCCGCCTCCATACCCCTTGCCCTAGACGAAGCAGTACAGCATAGAAAAATTAAGTCGGGTGATATCATTGTGGCATCCGGCTTCGGAGCAGGTCTGTCCTGGGGAGCGGCAATTTTTCAATGGGGAAGATAGGAGTTGGGAGTTAGGAGTTAGGAGGAGCCAGTGCGTTGGGGAGCCAGCACTGCAGGAGGGTTTCCTTCCGTAGGTGACTGGCGTCCGGCTCGGCCGACTTGAAGCAACT
>JAJPJF010000357.1 GCA_021324415.1 Nostocales cyanobacterium Centralia_MAG_434 | reverse complement strand
CTACTTGAATCCATGGGTAATACCATTATCGATATGGGAGATGAAGTAGACAAGACTACATCTGCAACCTTGAAAGCTGTTCAGCAGGTCCTGGACATTGAATACCATACAGCGATCGCCAAGGCCAAAGATATTGATAAACAGACTTATGAGGCAAGGCAACACCAGGACTATCTCAGTCCCCAGGAGCAGGTGGAATGTGAAAAGTATCGAATCCAAGACTCGTACGGGATGATGGAGGTGACACCAGAACTGGTTGAAAAAGACAGAAAAGGACAATTGATTCGCAATCTAACAGCCCTGGAAGCAATTTTATCAGAGCCTGGAGAAACAATTACCGATGAATATGGACGCTCCTTTCCCTCTCCCCCCCAGGTGGTTGTAACACGAGATCTCAAAGAGCGAGAGCGGTTGAAAATTTGTACTGATTGGTCCAACCACTCTACGGCTTGGCTAATGCGTCATTGGTTAGGGCTTGGTGAGATTTTAAAAGCTCTAATGGGGGGAGAAAAAATTAAAGGCGATGAACCAATGATGCTGAATTTAGCAGAAAAATCGCATCTTCATGCAGTCCAAATTAAGGCGATATTGAATCTAACAATTCCACCGAACAAGTCACCGATGTGGATTTTAGGGCAGTATCTGGCACAGCTAGGTCTGTCAACACTGTTTCGTCGCTTAGGCAAACGAGGTCAAAGATATCGATGTTATTACCTAAATCCAGAGGATGTGGCTTTCGCGCAACAGGTGTTAACTCATCGCCAACAGCAGCGGGAGAACAGAGAGCGTAAACGCCTTGAGCAGGAGAAGAAAAATGCGGCTCATGCTGCCAGGATGAGACTCATGTATGGGGTTGGGGAGCCAGAATTGGTGTCCACACCCCCCCAAAATATAGAACAAAAAAAGGGGGGTATGGACACCAATTCCCAAAATGAATCATGGTGGTCACGAGTGAAAAACTATGCACAGTTACTGATGGAAGGGTTTGAATTCGGAATCGAGACGATAAAGGAACTACTGACTACCCTAACAGCAGATGAACGGTGGGGCGTGATGCTTGAGTGGGGAGATGCTCACCCTGAGCAATTTGCACAATTTGTACAATTTGCGCCCAATTGGACTGAGTGGTGTAATTGTTCCTAGCATTTTTTTGTCTTTCTTCTCTAAGCGAGCAGGGGAGATGTGGCAGTTGAATAGGTGCCGCTAGTTTTAACATGCTTTGAAATTTACCTTAGGGAGAACCAAAAAATAAAATGTCCAACTGTACTCGTTAATCGATGTGCAGAGACGTTGATTTGGCATTTTATTACTGGCAAGTACCTCAAAAAGGCTTTTTTTTAAAAAGTAGTACTACAAAAAAGCCAAAATTGAAATAATTTGATTTTTATCATCTATCCGAAGAAATAAAAATAAGCATATTTTGAGTGACTTTATAGAATATAAAAATGCAGTAACCCCTTGTTATTTAAAATATCAATGGTATTTTCCACAACATGTCTATATTGTGGGCATATTGTGAGCACAATTGTCCGTATTTTTTGGGTTTTTTCGCTAATGTAGTATATTGAAAACATACTTTTTAATAATTATTAACAATTAAAAACTTGCAAGAAATCAAGAAATATCTCAGATTAAGGATGTACAAAATAACACATGCAGATCCCATGCAGATGGAGTAGAAACTACAATCTTTTGTTCTCTGGTATTGAATGCACTGAGGAAATTCTCGTTTCTTAGGAGGAGGTTTATGTTTGCGCATGAAATCCAAACCTTTAACAAGAAAGGCAGAAGGCAGAGGGCAGAAGGCAGAAGGAAGAAAATCTTGCCCCTTATCCTCAAAGGGGACCCCACCTTCCCCAGAATACAAGGGACATCTGGGCGACCGGAGAGAGCCTTGGGTTTAAGACCCCACCCAAAACAAGTGTTTGGGTGCTTCAAATCAGATAGGAACTCAACTCCATCTGTATTTGTCCTTCTGCCTTCTGCCTCCTGCCTTCTGCCTTCTTTAAAATTGCATCGTCTGAAATATAAGGCAGCAGCAGTCGGGTCGGCTATATATATAGTTGTGCAAGATGCGGTGGTGGCACGAGCACAGTTTTTCAGTGGTGCACAGAATGCGTTCACATGCATAATCAATGCGGCAAGCGGGCAATCGCAAGGGCAAAGTGCTTTATTCAAGCAATTTCCAAATTTACTATTTACAGGAATAGAGGTGATTATTTTCGGAATCATAATTGTTGCAGTCATCAATGCAGCATCTGCCTATCGGCAAGGTGAAGAGATAACGCAAGTAATTCAGCAGCCACTCGTAATTTTTCTGTGTTTGGCGATTATTATTTTGTTCCAAACTTTTCTTTTTGGTGGCGCTAACGCAAGCTGTAGTGGAACTGGTGGATCTGGTGGATAGAAATGACAAGAGGTAAACAGCTAAAACTGGTGAATCAGTCGTTAGGCCAATCTCCAAGATTTGGCCCATTTTCTGGACAACAATTTGCGGCTGTGAGTGCTTCGTTTAGCGTTATTTTTGGAGTACTGCGCCTCGTAATAGGAATAGATATTTTCATCAGCCTGGGAATGGCAGTATGGGTGGCAATGACGATCGCTTTCTTGTCAGGAGACAACCCGCACAAGTTTTGGTCGAAACTTTACCCAGGAGTGCCGTATTGGATAAGAGGATATGCAAAATATTCAAGCGCGATAGAGAAGAAAAAAGTTGGAACTAAGAAAGTGAGGGTGTCGCGCTCGCAAGCGAAGAAGAAGAAATTGCACCCGTTTGAGGATGACTTAGACTTAACTACTCTTGTAAGGTTGCAAACGGGAAGGCAGTTAGTAGGAGCATATCTATTAAATAAGAAAAGCTTGGGAGATAGCAAAGCGACAATCAGATTAGTATTTGGGTATAGCTGCATTGGGTTCCACCCTTTATTTAATTCTGATGAGCAGGTAGAGCTGTTTGCACAAGCATTTGAAGCTGGATGTAAAGATATCCCCCAAGGGGAAAGCCTAACTTTCAGATGGGGTTCATTTTGTGATTACAGCGATGCTAAGCAATATCTAATGAATCGCCTAAAGAATCCAGTATCAGAAGAAAGCGAATTTTTAGATTATGCGCAATATGCAAAAACACAGCAGCTAACAAGAGAACGAAAAAGAAAAGAGATAAAATTAAATGCTTATGCAACTTTTACTATCTCAAATGAAGAGATAGAGTCGGGAGACTTTCTCGATAAATTATTGGTAAGAGTAGGAAATATATTTCAAAGATATTTTACTTCGGCAGGTAGTAGAGAAATTACGAAGAATCGGCTAAAGAAAATATTAATAAAAGCAACAGAAGCATCGATTCGATATCAGCAACTGTTAGATGGAATGGGATTGGTGCCACAACCAAAAACAGAAAAAGAATTGTGGGAAGAATTATGCAAGGATTTAGGTGCGCGGCCTGTAGAAATTCCACACACACTAGTTTTTGATGGGCAAAATATTTGGGAAGAATTTGCGTCAGGAATGAGAGTTGGTGAAGGCCAAAAGGAAATTCACAAACCTCTGTACTATTTAGATGAAGCGCACGTAGCAAGTGTTTTCTTGAACAATGGTGTGCCGTTTGCGGATCGGCGTTGGATCTGTGTGCCAACTCAAGAGAATTCTAAGAAATACGTGGGAGTGTTAGTTCTCACACGTAAGCCGGAAGTTTTTGCGTCGGTTGCAGATCAAGCTAGGTTTTTATGGGATATTTTCTCAAAAGACAGCATTTTTGATGTTGAGATTGTGACGCAGGTCAGTCCTGCTAATCGGGATATAGTTCGTGCGTCTCAGCAAATGATCACCAAACGCTCGCGGCATCAGGATCTCAATACGCAGCAGCGAAAAACAGTAGATGTAGCCGCGCAGATTAACGTGGAGCGCTCAGTGGAAGCGCAACAGCGGCTTTATACTGGCGATAAGCCAGAAAATGTGAGCTTGGTAGTCTTAGTATATCGGGATACACCAGAAGAGGTAGATGACGCATGCAGATTAATAAATGGATATATAAATCAACCTGCTGAGTTATCCAGAGAGACTGAATACGCATGGCTAGTATGGCTGCAAACCCTACATTTGCGGCTAGAGCCAACTTTGGTGTGGCCTTATAACAGAAGGCTAACTTTCTTTTCTTCAGAAGTTTTAGGGTTAACAAATGTTGTCCAGGTTGCTGGTGCGGACATGCAGGGATTTGAGTTGATTGCGGATGAAGGTCACTCTCCGGTAAAAATCGACTTGTCCAAACCAAAGAATTTGATGATCATCGGCACGACTGGATCTGGGAAGTCGGTGCTTGCAGCTCGAATTATTGGAGAAGCACTGGCACAAGGGATGTCAGTGTTGATAATTGACTTGCCGAATGATGATGGCACGGGAACATTTGGGGACTATACCCCGTATTTTGGGGGAGTTTACTTCGATATTTCTAAAGAATCGAATAATTTAGTACAGCAATTGAATTTGTCGAATGTGCCATCAGAAGAGAGAGAAGAAAGAAGTAGGGCGCATAGAAATGATGTAATACAAATTATTTTGCAATTAGTTCTAGGTTCTAATTCATCATCATTTGATGGCATACTGGCACAAACAATTGAGTCAGTAATCCCACTAGGAATAAAAGCGTTTTATGATCATCCAGATATTCAGCGGAGGTTTGAAGAGGCAAGAAGAGAGGGACTAGGTTCTATGGCTTGGTTAAACACTCCAACTTTAGTAGATATGGAGCGTTTTTTCTCTAAAGAGTATATTGAGTTAGGATATGAAGATGAAAATCTGGATAAAGCACTTAACTATGTTCGTTTAAGGCTGAAATATTGGCAGGCAAGCTCAATAGGAAACGCTATTTGTCGGCCTTCAACTTTTGATAGTAATGACAAATTGATTACATTTGCACTAACAAACTTGCAATCGGGGAAGGATGCAGAGGTATTTGCAATGTCAGCATATATTGCAGCATCACGGCAAGCCCTTTCCACAGCAAATTCAGTGTTTTTTATGGATGAGGCGTCTGTGCTGTTGGGCTATGAGGCGTTCGGTGATGCGGTTGGACGTAGATGCGCAATAGCAAGGAAGGCAGGAAGCCGAATAGTTATAGCAGCACAAGATGTAGTGTCAATCGCGAGGTGCAAAGCTGGAGTTCAGATTCTGCAGAATATGCCGTGTCGCTTTATCGGAAGGATTGTGCCTGGTGCTGCCAAAAGCTATACGGAAATATTAGGAATTCCCCAAGACATTATCAGGAAAAATGAAGCGTTTAGACCTAATCAAAAAGAGCAATATACATTGTGGCTACTTGATTACAATAATCAGTACATTCGTTGCCGATACTATCCTTCTAATGCAGTTTTGGGACTGACTGCCAATAGTCGAGAGGAGCAGGCGGCACGAAATCGGTTCAAAGAAAAATATTCAAATAAATTTGAGTGGGTAAGCGAGTTTTCCCGGTATTATGTTGATTGTGTGAAAGGAGGAAAACCGCTATGAATTCTATCCTAGATAATCTAATTAAAAATAAAATTCTATTAGCAATTTTGGCAGCGGTAATGTCGTTGGGAGGATTTGAAGCATGGAAATATAATCAGGAGAAACATGAGAAGTTGATAGCAGAGAAAAAAGCAAATTGTCAAGAAGAAATCAACTCTGCTTACTCTTTTGTAAATAGGAGTAAGACATTAAATAGTATTAGGTTGAAGTTTGTAGATGAAAATAAGATTGCTGTGCAACATCCTGGAGTTAATGGTGAGCCAGTTAATACTAGTATTAATTACATTTTGATGTATACAAAGCCACATGCATTAATTCCATCACAACCAAGATATGATGATGATTACTTTGTAAGTTTGTCAAATGCAAAGGATGTACCACCACCATTAATGGTGTTCATTAAGTCCTCGTATAATGGAATGGCTAATAATGGAATGGTTAAAGTTTCAACTCAATGTTCACCTGATGAATTTGAAGTTTCTTTGAACAATTTATACTTCTACTTTCAGAAAGGAGATGATAATGTACAGTTTCCTTCATTTTTTCCTTAAAATATTTTTATTTCCTTTATTAAAGAATAAAAAATGGAGATGGAAAAACTATGTCTTATTGAGTATATTGCTATTTTTATGGGTAACTCCAATTCAAGCTGCTACAGCACTTACCAGTAATAAAATCGCCAGCCTTATTACCATAAATAACCTAATGTGCTCTAGAATTTTGCCACTAGAAAAAGGGCAGCCTTCCTCAGTTAACCCGTTCGTGTTCAGACTAATTAGTTATGTAATAAGGCTGCCCTTTTTCTCGGCATCGGCTCCCTTACAGATCAACGACGAAGGCTGGCGATTTTATTTTTTGGATCTCCCTACAACTACAAGTACTAGCAAATCCTGGCTCCAACAATTTTTTGAAATCTATACTTCTTTAAAGACGTACATCAATCAAATTGAATCAGAATTTAGTCAAGGTTGGGGAGAATTAAGTGGAGATATACAGAAAGTTATCCAATCTTCAATTGGGAATTTAGGGATTCCTGATCCAGTAAGTTCGGGGAAGAAGATTAGGATTGTAATTGGCAATAAAAAGACAGATTTAGCTACTATAGATCCCCAATTACAGGGGACAGATGCACAACATGAATGGCATCAAAGCTATACTCTAGGTCAAGCTGAATCAATACTGAGTCCCGAAGGACAACAAGAGCAATCTCAGGATGCGGACATTGTGAATAATGCAGCACTAACTTCTTCTGACACATCAGACCAGGCTCAGAATGACATTGTTACTCAAGATATTTTAAAGAAAATGGCAGTTCAAAATGTTCAAGATGCAACGATTTTGAAAACGATTCAACAAAACTCTCAACAACAAACGCAAGTATTAGCTGCGGCAAATATAAATCTATCTGATATATCAGAAAGAATGGATGAGCAAGCAAGAAGGCAAGAGTTAGAGAACAATCTAAATGCATCACAAATTATACAATCAGCGGTTTTCACGGATGGATTTTGGTTAAATCAATCAAAGTAGGTGATTTTATGGAAGCAGTTTTCAAAGTTAATAGAAAAAGTAGAGCCATAAAATATAAGCTTCGTCAATATTTAATAACATTAAGATATTTTCTTGAAGTACAATTTTTTGTATTTATTATTTGTATTATCTCCTCATTTACAAGTTATGTTGTTGCCCAAACAATACCTGCTCCGACTACAAATCAGGGAACGACAGACGCAGCTACCATAGTAGATGGAGCAATAAATGGATCTCAATTAGTTGTAGATTCATTTAACAATGATTGGCGAGATTTAGCGAATGGAAATAGTGCAGTATATATTGCAATTGTCAAAGTTTCTTTGCTAATTGCAACTATAATAGTTGCCTTTTGGTCGGTAGGTTTATTGCGTGAAGTAGCAGATTATGGCTTTTCTATTAAAATGCTGGAACAGATTGCTTATCCAACTATTGTTGTTTTAATGTTAGGGATTAGTAATGGAGCGTTATTATCTGATACTGCATTAGTATTTCGAGAAACTTCTAATTATGTAAATAAGCAGGTGCTATCAATAACAAGAAATGGCATTAGATTCAGTGAGGCAATTCGTGAAGTTAATATGGATCAGGCATTTTCAGCAGCAGTAAGAGAAAAATTACAGCAATGTGAAAAACAGCCTGGTAACACCAGTGGACAGACAAAAAGTCCACAGGAAAGCTGTAAGGATAATGTTTTAAACGATGCACAAAAACAGGCGACAGATTACCGCAACAAATACCAACTTCCTTCGTATCCTAATAGTGTTAATCCTTTGGATTGGGGTAAAGAAATCTTGAATTCGGCGGTTCAGGCAATTATTTGGATTATTTTTAGTGGTTTAGAATCTGCATTTCAATTTGGATTACAAATGTCATTTCTTCTCAATGCTTATGTAGGCCCAATATTCTTGGTTTTATCTTTACTTCCGATAGGAGCAAAACCTATCTACGCTTGGTTATCAGGGTGGCTAGCTTTAGGATTAATCCTGGTTTCGTATTCAATTATTGTGGGAATAGCAGCAAGCTCTGTGGTTAATGCCTCCAGTACAAATCCTTTATTTTTTCAACTAATCGAAGCGATATTTTCGCCTATATTAGCGGTTGTTCTTGGGGCCGCAGGAGGAGCAGCGCTATTTACTGGATTTGTAAGCTCTGCTAGGATTTTCTTCTAAGGCACTTACCAGTAATAAAATGTCCAGCCTTATTACTACGAATAACCTACTGTACTGATAGATCAATCAACAAAGGCTGGACATTTTATTTTTTGGATCTCCCCAATGAATTTATTAGATAGAGATAGAGAAATAAATCTAACGCCAATATTTATAGTTGGGAATGCAGGAATATCACTGATTTTACTAATCTTGGTTGTAATTTTAAATGGGAAGATGGGAAAAATTGCTAGCACAAGAACTCCGACATTAGTAGAGCTAAACGATGGCACTTCAGCCAGGGTAGCGCCATTGCCACATAATGAGCGAACGTCGCAGGCAATCACAAACTTTGTTAAAGAAATTATGCGTGGGTTAATGTCGTGGAATGCAGTTAGAACTGACCAATCTAAGAAGCCCGAAATAGATCAGGGGGTGCAAGTAGGGGAGCATAAAGTTACCACAAGTGCGAGTGATTCAGCTTATGCTATATCTGAGGATTTTAGAGCTAACTTTTTAAAAGAATTGGGAGAGCAGGGCAAACGCACCAAAATTTTCAAAAAGCTGCAATATATTTTTAGAAGCGTTCGTCCAAAATATTTCAACTAATTAAACTTCAAGATTTGATTAGTAAAAATT
>JAJPJF010000385.1 GCA_021324415.1 Nostocales cyanobacterium Centralia_MAG_434 | reverse complement strand
GGCATGGGGCATGGGAACAGGAAGGCAGAGGGGACAAGGAGAGCAAGGAGGACAAGGGAAATATCTTATACTATGCCCTATACCCTAGACGCTATGCTCCACTCCCCATTCCCCACTTCCTTTAACTAATAAAACATTAAGTGCCGTAATACATATGCTATTACAGTGACAGCACAGACTACAGCAAGTTGACCTGGTAGAGCCAACCAGGAGTATCTCAGAATTGCTTGTGTTAAGGATAGAGTTTCTGTACCTTTCCACTGAAAAATATAGCTGAGGATTAAATAAGCAATACCGCAAAAGTGGATTGTTAACAAACCACAAAAACTACTGAACGCTAATGTTTCTAGCTTAGGTCTTGCTTTAAAGGCGAAAAAGCCACAAATCCATGCACCAGGGATAAATCCAAGCAAATAGCCAAACTGGGACAGCTTGACATAACCAATACCGCCACCTTCAGCAAATACAGGTAACAAGGTTAAACCCATAACCAAGTAGGCAATTTGTGAAAGTGCACCAGCATTCTTGCCGCCCAAGCAACCAACCAGCAACACCCCACCAATTTGATAGGTGACACCTAGAGAAAAAGTATGAACTCCGAGCTTACTCCAACTCCATGGTAAGGTGGTGACATAGGCTTCTAAGAAGGTACCACCCATCGTTAGCAGTAAGCCAATCATGGACCATAATAATTGATTGGATGCGGCTAACATTTACAAAGTACTCATGTATAAAGATTCTCACCAGAAAAATAATCAATAAAGGCAGTGTCTTGCTTTCTCATCAATTGTAGAAACTAGGGCATGGGATTTTTATCGTGCTTATGCCCCATGCATATAGGCGCGACTAATTTTCATTTTTAGCCAAAAAAGCCATTAAAGTAACATTTTGGTGCAAACAGTTGTTGGCAGGGCATATAGTACATTTGTACCTTGTGTATGATTTGTACCCAGAACTATGCTAGTGGAGTCAAGAAATAATTTTAAAGGAAAAAAATTAATTTTTTAATATTTTCACCCCAAAGAAAGAGCCAAATTTCGATAATGTTAACCTGCCCTTTACTATCAAGATGTAAACTATATACGCTCAGGTGCAAATTTACAAAAAGTTTACAATGATTGTTTCCCGTCCCCCTGTAAAGAATTCCGCTCATCTTACAAAAGCAATTTCCGTACTAGCACTGACATTCACTTTGGCTGCTTGTGGTGGTCAACCAACAGCTAACAACAGTGGTAATAACGAAGCCTCTCCTGGAAGTGCGACTAATGCAACTGCTTCTAGCCCAGGAAAATTGGATCTCGGGGGCAATGTCACTTTAACTGGTGCTGGTGCTTCTTTCCCCGCACCCCTTTATCAAACTTGGTTTCAAGGTCTGAACAAGAAATATCCTAATCTCCAAGTAAACTACCAGTCAGTAGGTAGTGGTGCAGGGGTTGAGCAATTTACCAAAGGTACTGTAGACTTTGGAGCCAGCGATGTTGCCATGAAGGATGATGAAATCCAGAAGGTACAACGTGGCGTTATTTTGCTACCAATGACGGCTGGAGCCATTGTATTGTCCTACAATCTCCCAGGTGTTCAAGAGCTAAAGCTACCACGTGCAGTATATAGCGATATCTTCCTAGGCAAAATCAAGTCCTGGGACGACCCCAAAATCAAAGCTGCTAACCCTGGTGCCAACCTTCCTAAACAACCAATCACTGTTGTACATCGTTCCGATGGTAGTGGTACTACAGGTGTGTTTACCTCACATCTTGCTGCTATTAGTCCAGAGTGGAAGACCAAAGTCGGTAGTGGCAAAACTGTTAACTGGCCAACAGGAGTTGGTGCTAAGGGTAATGAAGGTGTGACTGCCCAAATCGCACAAACCCAAGGTGCACTTGGTTATGTAGAGTATGGCTACGCCAAACAAAATAACCTCAAGTTTGCTAGTTTGCAAAATAAAGCAGGTCAGTTTGTAGCACCCAGTGAGGAATCAGCATCTAAAACGTTGGCATCCGTAACTCTGCCAGCAAATCTCCGTGCTTTCATCACAGATCCAGATGGTGCAGGTTCCTATCCTATCGTTACATACACTTGGCTTTTGGCTTACAAGCAATATCCTGATAAGGCAAAAGCTAAAGCAGTTGAAGCAATGATTGAGTACGGCTTAACAGAAGGTCAGAAAGTTAGCTCTCAATTAGGATATGTTCCTTTACCTTCCAATGTGATTCAGAAAGTGGCTGCAGCAGCTGATCAAATCAGCCCTGATTATAAGATTTCAGTAGGCAGCACTAGCAGTACTAGTGCCAGCAATACTAAGTAATTGTGGTTTGTCATTAGTCATTGGTGATGAATGGCTAATGACAAATTGGGTTCGCTCCCACTTTTCCATTGATGAGTAAAATCACTCATGAATATACCAACCCAGGATCGTCAACCAATAGTTAGACCTCTCACAAAGGCAGAAAAGTCACTGGATCGCGGCTTTATTTTGCTCACTCGTATTTTTGCACTGGCGATCGCAGGTGTCTTAATATGGATAGCGATTCAGGTAGCCATTCAAGCAATGCCAGCTATTCAAAAATTTGGTCCTAGCTTGTTAGTCAAAAGCGCTTGGAATCCGGTAAACAATGATTACGGAGTGCTACCGCAAATTTACGGGACAGTGATCAGTGCTTTGATTGGTTTATTAATCGCTGTACCAATTGGTGTAGGCACTGCTGTCTTACTAAGCGAAAATTTACTACCAAAATCTGTACGAGTAGTACTGGTTTTCTTGGTAGAACTGCTAGCAGCTATTCCCAGTGTTGTGTATGGCATCTGGGGAATTTTTGTTTTGATTCCCCTAATTGCACCTGTTGGGAATTTTCTGAACACTTACCTAGGCTTTTTGCCAATTTTTAGCACTCCGCCCACAGGACCAGGAATGTTTCCGGCTGGAGTTATCTTGGCAATTATGACTTTGCCAATCATAACTGCTATTTCCCGCGATGCATTGATTGCTGTACCACCTAGTTTGCGTCAAGCAGCTGTAGGACTAGGAGCAACTCGGTGGGAAACGATTTTAAAAGTGATTATTCCAGCAGCCTTTTCTGGGATTGTGAGCGCTATTATGCTTGCTCTTGGCAGGGCGATGGGAGAAACAATGGCGGTGACAATGTTGATTGGTAACTCTAACAACATCAGTGCTTCACTGTTTGCTCCTTCTAATACAATCGCCTCTTTGTTGGCAAATCAATTCTCAGAAGCAAATGGTCTGCAAGTCAGTGCTTTGATGTTTGCGGCTTTAGTTCTGTTTGTTTTAACTCTCATAGTTAACATTTTGGCTGAGTTAATTGTTCTGCGAGTGAAGCGACTGTAAAAATTTGGTGTGTCAATTATGCCTTCTGCTTTTTCAAACCAGCCATCTAATGGGTTTACCCGTGGTAGTCTAGTGCGTTCCATGACTCCCAGATCACTGTTCAGTACAGTGATGACAGTCTTGGCATTTGTCTGTGGGATATTAGCTCTTTTGCCTTTGTTGGCAGTGCTGACTTATGTCCTCATTCAAGGGTTCAGTAGTCTTAGCCCAAGTCTGTTTACGCAATTACCACCACCACCATTAGTACCAGGAGGAGGGTTTGGCAATGCCATTCTAGGTACGGTGATTATGGTAGGACTGGGTGCTCTGATCAGCATTCCTGTGGGCGTGCTAGCAGCAATTTACTTAACAGAGTTTAGTTCTGTGAGAGTAGCGCGCGGCGTTCGATTTGCTACTAATGTGTTAAGTGGCGTGCCATCAATCATTGCTGGAGTTTTTGCTTACGGTATTATCGTCGCTACCACACGCACATACTCAGCTGTTGCTGGAGGGGTGGCTTTGTCAATCTTGATGTTACCAATTATTGTGCGCACTACTGACGAAGCCTTACAATTAGTATCACAGGACTTGCGTCAGGCATCTGTGGGATTAGGTGCAACTAACTTTCAGACAGTGACTCAAGTCGTGTTGCCAGCAGCAATACCAGCAATTGTTACTGGAACCACTTTATCAATCGCTCGTGCGGCGGGCGAAACGGCACCTCTATTGTTTACGGCCCTATTTTCTCAGTACTGGCCAAATGGCTTGTTCGCGCCTACAGCTTCTCTTGCCGTGTTGGTGTTTAACTTTGCAATTTCTCCATTCAAAAATCAACAGTCGCTTGCTTGGGCGGCTTCTTTGATTTTGGTTTTGCTTGTCTTATTAACTAGTATCATTGCTCGTTGGGCAACTAGTCGCAAAGCTTATTAAGACAATTCTATTCTGGATTTTCTAACGGTCAAGCTTTAAAACTACACAATTTTATGGCCACTAATATTAGAGACGATCATCAAACTGACGCTGTTTTAAGAACAGAGGGTCTCAACGTTTACTATGGAAACTTTTTGGCATTGCGTGATATTTGGCTAGATATACCAAAAAATCGGGTAACAGCCTTTATTGGTCCCTCTGGATGTGGCAAAAGTACATTACTGCGTTGTTACAATCGCCTCAATGATCTCATTGAATCATTTCGAGCAGAAGGCACCATTTATTACTATGGGGAAAATCTGTATGCACCCAACATTGATCCTGTAGAAGTGCGTCGCCGCATTGGAATGGTTTTTCAAAGACCAAACCCTTTCCCAAAATCAATTTACGAAAACATTGCCTTTGGACCCAGAATTAACGGCTTCAAGGGAAATTTGGATGAATTAGTGGAACGATCGCTCAAGCAAGCGGCTTTGTGGGATGAAGTGAAAGACAAACTGCGTCAAAGTGGCTTGTCTCTATCTGGTGGACAACAGCAGCGTCTTTGCATTGCTCGTGCGATCGCTACCCAACCTGACGTTATTTTAATGGATGAGCCTTGCTCTGCTCTTGACCCAATCTCCACTCTCCGGGTTGAAGATCTGCTGCACGAACTTAAAGAACAATACACGATTGTGATCGTCACACACAACATGCAACAAGCATCGCGGGTGTCGGATATGACTGCCTTTTTTAACGTCCAAACTTCCGAAAAAGGAGGACGCACTGGTTATTTGGTAGAGTATGATCGCACAGAAAACATTTTCCAAAGTCCCCAGCAGGAAGCGACAAAAGAGTACGTCAGTGGTAAATTTGGTTAAATCTATTATCAATTGATGGACATATCACCATTGGATAAAGATCTGGATGATTTGCTCGTGCGATCGCACGAGCAAACTACTTAGTAATGTGCAGGAAACAAAAAATTTTATCTAAGTGGTTTGCCTGTATCTTTAAAATAGTGATGTAGAGTTTAGAGGAATTGGACGCGGGTTGAGACAAGTAGGCAGCACCAAGCTTATGCAGGCGGTCTACCCTGCGGTGATTTATGATTTGGGCATCTGTGTTCGTATAGCCCTCATGTGTCTGTGTATGTTGTTGCTATTTTTGCAACCTCTACCAGCGTGGGGTGCAGATGCAATACCAGAAAGTACTATCCTGACTTTGGAACTGCTGCAAGAGCGAATAAACAAACCTATCCTGCAAGAAGGTAACCTGATGGTAGATTTGCAGCATATGGTGATCGATTTGCGTCCCGAAAATGCCAGCTTCCGAGATGCTTTCTATCAAATTCTGCGAAAAGAATTGCAAAAAACTGGGACAAAACCTTTGGGTTTAGACTTGAGCCATTCTATTATTCAAGGGGATTTTATCGGGAGCGATTTGGGTTTAAAAATTCCCCTCTATACACAAGCGATCGCACCTATTTTCACCCCGTCTGAACAAGAGCAACTAGAACGCCTGCGTGAAGTGTGCTTACAGTCTCTGGATGTGGCTTTTCCAAGTTCTCGCGACTGTCGATCACTTTTAGTAGAGTCAACAACATCAAGTCAAATCAATGTTTTCCGTGGTTCTTTAAAGTTGGTACAGACTCACTTTAATGGAACAGTGAAGTTTGCGAATACATTTTTTCTTCAGCCTGTAGATGCTGAAGGCGTTGTTTTCAGTCAGATTGGCAATTTTACTGAAACAAGATTCAGTCGTGCAGTAAGCTTTGGCAAAGCTAGTTTTCAGCAAGAGAGCCAGTTTTTAGGAAGTATCTTCTTTGACAAAGCAAATTTTAAGCAAACACAATTTCAAGAACTTGCATCTTTTCAAGACAGTAGCTTTGAGGAAGCGACTAACTTCTCCCAGGCAAATTTCCATCAATTGGCTAAATTTACTCGTGTGCAATGGCAAGGAAATACTGATTTTTCTCAAGCTCACTTTTCTAGTCAAGCAGAGTTTACTCAAGCAATTTTTAATCATTTCTTCTCACTTACAGAAGCTAGTTTTTCAGCAGCTGTCAGTTTCCGAGAAGCCCAGTTTAACAACCCAGTGAATTTGCAGGGTGCTAGCATTCAAAACCAAGCTGATTTTAGTGATGCCAGATTTGCTAAGGATATTGATTTAAATGTATCAGGTTTAATTTTTAACTCTAACCAAGCAAAAATTTTAGGGAATCTCGGTCAAATTGGGAAAAAACTTGTCGTGGCAAAACTGCAAGGTAATCAAAGTGTTTTGCGTAATTTAGGGCAAAATTTTCGTCAGTTGCAGCAAATTGCCGATGCTAATCAACTGGAATACACAAAACAGCGGCTACGACTAGAAGAATTGAGCCATCTTTTGATTGGTACAAATATCAATAGTGTTTCTCTGCAAGGTTTGATACATTTGGGTTTTTCGCCAACTCAAGCGCAAGCAATCATCCGTCGTCGGATGACAAAATTATTCCGTAAGGACACTGAGTTATTAACTTTAACAGAAATTGATTTAGAAACGTACACGCAGTTATCTTCACGCTTTGTTGTTGAGGAACCCCTCTCACTTTTTGGATGGCTATCGCAAGGATGGAGTTGGCTAGCATTAAGTTTATTACTGTTGCTTTCTGGATACGGTACAAATTTTTGGTTAGTTTTCGGTGTAGGAATGATTGCGATCGCCTACTTCGGCTTACTATTTTGGTTGATTGACCGTTTTCGGCGCTTGCAGCCAGTAGCGATCATTCCTGATTGTTACGAAGCTACTTCGATGCTAGTGAGTCTTAGTTTATTGACACTATTTGGCTTGCTAGCGATCTTTCATAATGCGGAACAACCCTGGCTCACACTGACGTGCCTTTTCATCATCATTATTCCTATACCCGCATTTCTGGCATTACAACTTTATTCTCAAGGTCGCTATCATGACCTGATGAATATTTCCTACTTTACAGAAGATGGTACTATGCGACAACTGAGATTACTCATTGGGCGCTTGCCAGTCATTCCAAGATGTCAGTTATTCCGCGAACGGTATCTACCTTTATTGTGGAATCGCCGTTGGAATTGGCTCAATTACTACGACTTTAGCCTGAATAACTTACTACGAATAGGTTTTAATGATATTCGTCTGCGTGACGAACATCTACCAGGTATCATTACGACACTAGCATGGTATCAGTGGAGCTTGGGTATACTGTACATTACTCTACTTTTATGGACTCTTTCACGGACAATACCTGGATTAAACTTATTAATTTATTTAAAGTGAACTACCCCATCGCACAGGCAGATGGGGAATTCTGCCGACTCAGCTAAACTGTTGTGCTACTATCAGTCTAAAATGTAGCTAAGTTGTCAACGCAGACTTATTTGCTGTTAACCAGAATGCTCCTTTGTAGTGCTATACCTTGGCTTCCAAAGACTTAAGCAACTCAGTATTCACACCAGATTCACGAGTTAAAGCAATTTTGCCAGTGCGCGCTATTTCCCTCAGACCAAATTTTTGTAGCACTTGTACGATCGCCACCATCTTACCTGGATCTCCTACAACTTCCAAGGTAAGAGAATCTTCCGCCACATCTACGACTCTTGCTCGGAAAATCTGTGATAGTTCCACAATCTCTGAACGGGTGCTGCTTGTAGCATTCACCTTGAGCAGCATTAATTCTCGCTCTACACAAGGAGTCTCGGTAATATCCTGCACTTTTAGGACGTTTATGAGCTTGTAAAGTTGCTTAGTGAGTTGCTCAATCACGCGGTCATCACCAGGTACAACCATTGTAATGCGCGAAATTCCCGACTGCTCAGCCGGGCCAACAGCAAGGCTTTCGATATTAAAACCACGACGAGCAAATAAACCAGAAATGCGGGAGAGAACCCCCGCTTCATCTTCTACAAGTACTGAGAGGGTATGTTTCATCTTTCTTTGCTAGCCCAACTTAGCAGCATCATAGTTGCACTATACTTAAATTCTAAGTTTAAGAATATATTTTAAACCGATTGCTGGGGATTTTCAGCGGTTGATCTCTCTAAGAGAGAGCAGCAAATCCTCTGGAATATTACAGTTAAAAAGCATATCTGGTTCCGATAAAGGTAACACTTCCACGGGATGTTGCTTCAGCCACTCTTGAAATGATCGACCTCCTTGATGAATAAACTCCATCAAAGTTGGTAGACAACGGCGTCTATAAAAGCCACACAGGGGTTCCCATCTTTTATTGTTGTAAGCCAACGCAGCGATCGCCTCATCTGACACGTTATCTAGTCTAGCTATCCACTTCTGTAACACCTCAACTCGCAACTTAGGTAAATCACAAGCTAGTAGCAGAACCCATTCTGTATTGACATGCATTAGTCCTTGGGCAAAACCAATCAGGGGTCCATGAGGTAATGCGTCTTTTCCACTTTCAACAGATAAAGGAACTTCCTGAATAAACTGGCTTTTAGAAGGTAACAAATGCTCATAGCGCTCCTGCCAAGGAGTCACCACGTAGACTGTATCCGCACAACTTTCAGCAACCTGACAAACCAATTGCAACATGGGTACACCTTGAATAGGAATCAAGGCTTTATCCCGACCCATACGAGAACTCATCCCACCTGCCAAAACAATTGTAGTTAAACGACTTTGCAAGTTAGACGCCATTTGTCATGTTTCCCTTGTCTGTTTGGAAATGGGAAATAGGGAGTGGGGTATACCCTCTGCTCCCTCATCCCCTCAATTGGCTTCGCTGAACTTGGTTCAATAGCTGTTCTAAATTTGCAGCGGAGGGTAGGCATTTCAGTCCTTGACACACTAAGCCTATGGCTCCCTCTGGTAAAGTAGATACACTAACAAACATCGTCGTAGGCAGATATTGGGAGATCAGAGAGTGGATTTGCTCAGTTGTTGTGCGAATCAAGGTAGAGTTTTGATACCAATCTAAAGCTGTAAACAAACTTGGACAAGCTTGAGGCGCGCGACCCATCACATTTCTAAAAGCTTTTAATCCTTGCTCTGCTAAATCTAAATAATGAAGATTGTCAGTGAGGAGGGACAGACGGACAAGGTTAGAGATTGCGATGCCGTTGGCTGAGGGTGTCGCATTATCTGTGTAACTACGTTCCCGAACAATTAAATCTTGGCTTGCATCACTTGATGTATTGTAGTAACCACCTAGTTCCACACTCCAAAGAAATTCGTTGAATTCTTCTTGAATAGCGATCGCTTTGTCTAACCAAAAAGAGGGGGAGTGGAGACTAAGTTTTTCCCCATTTTCCAAATTTTCCAACAAAAGTGATGCTTGGTGTAAATCCAGCAGTGCTTTGATAAAACAGGCATAATCTTCTGATTGGGCTAGCACAGTTGCTTCACCTTCATAATTCAGTCGATGCAATCGCCCATTGACAAACTGATGATTGAGGATAAAGTCTGCTGCTTGGGATGCGAGTTCCAGATACTCTAATTGTCGGAAAACTCTATAGGCTGCAGCCAGCCCAGAAATCATTAAGCTATTCCAAGCGACAATCATCTTTGTATCTGTGACTGGGGGTATGCGTCCTTGCCAATTGCCGCTTTTTGCCTCTTGGTTGTTACGAGCTGGAGGGAAAGTAGAACTAACCACACCATAACGAGCAGTGAACAACTTGAAGAGCAATGTTTCTATGATTTCACTGAGTTTGCCTGCATGGCGTCTTTGCAAAACATTCGTACCTTCAAAGTTCCCTCTAGAAGTTACTGTAAACTGTTGCTGCAATTCCGTTAGTTCTTCAGGCGTCAGGAGTTGCTCCAATTCACCATAACTCCAGACGTAAAAGGCCCCTTCTTCTGGTTCTGCTGCTGTTGGATTGATAAAACTATCAGCATCTTGAGAAGCAAAAAAGAAACCTTCCGGTGCTGTCATTTCTCGCTTCAGCCATTGAAAAGTACCTGCGATCGCCCTTTCAAAAGCAGGTTCTTGGACTCCTGCACTCCACAGATCTGCCAGATACTCCACAATTTGACCGTTGTCGTAGAGCATTTTCTCAAAATGCGGTACTGTCCAAGTAGGGTCAACAGTGTAGCGATGAAAACCACCTGCTACATGGTCATAAATTCCACCCAGTGCTAAGTCTAGTCCTCGTTGTGTACAAACTTGTATAGGATTATGCCTAAATTCTTCCTGAGGACTTCTAGTAAAATGCAGAGCTGATTCTGCATAAGGAATCATTGGAAAGCTATTGCCGTGCTCACCAGACGCAATGATCCCGGTACTGGTTTTCCAGCCTTGCCGCAGTAATTCATGATTTTGAGACTGTGTGACAGTATCTTGAGGCAAGACAGAAGACGTCAACAGAGACTCAAGCATAGCGGCTTTGCGTTCTTGCAAGTCTTTTTTTTCTGTGTCGTAGTAGAGGCGAAGTGCGGTCAGTACTTGTAGAAAGCCTGGACGACCATAACGTGGTTCAACTGGAAAGTATGTTCCACCATAAAACGGCACTAAATCTTCTGGAGACAAAAAGATATTTAAAGGCCAGCCTCCTTGACCAGTCATCATTTGCAACGCTTGCATATAAATGCTGTCAAGATCTGGTCTTTCTTCTCTGTCTACTTTAATTGGAAGGAAGTTCTCATTTATATACTTGGCAATCGCTGGGTCCGAAAAAGCTTCGCCTTCCATGACAGTACACCAATGGCAGCTAGAATAGCCAATTGAGAGAAATATCGGTTTATTCTGTGCCTTGGCAGTTGCGAGTGCTTCATCACACCAAGACCACCAATCAATGGGGTTGAGAGCGTGTTTACGCAGGTAAAGACTTTTAGCTTCAGCAAGGCGATTAGTCATGATATCGTGCAAGGAGAGTGCCTTCTTTGCTAAGTCTAGCTTTTTCTTAAAGACTATTGGTGTCAACACCCTCAATAGGTCCGGAAAGTTGTTCTCAAGAGCATCAGCAAAATTTGTTACTAGCGAGAGCTAAGTAGCAATCTAGTTATAGATGTTGGTGTTGTCGGTGTGGTTGATGCTGCCTTTGTCTGACTTGTGGTAGCCGAGTTAAGTCCTACTATCAGATAAAGTAAGAAGGTGATGATGGCAGCTTGGAAAAGTTTGTCTAGCATAGCAGAGTCCTCTCTAATGGTGGTAGTTTTCCCTTAGAATGGGCTGACATTAGCGCACCTGGTAGTATTGTTCTACCCCATGGGTTGATCCAATTCCGGAAATTTACCACTGAAAATTTTGGTAAAGTTTCCCTAAGCTGCTAGAAAAGCCTTGCTACACAAGGTTTGTACAAACATCTGCTGTAGTCGTTAATATAGATATAAAATAGTAACAATCCAGTTGCATGATTCCTATCGTTATTGAACAATCGGGTCGTGGCGAACGCGCCTTTGACATCTACTCACGGCTGTTGCGTGAGCGCATCTTATTTTTGGGACAACCGATAGATGACACCGTAGCTAACTTAATTGTTGCCCAGCTGCTATTTCTAGATGCTGAAGACCCAGAGAAAGATATTTATATGTACATCAATTCTCCTGGTGGTTCAGTGACGGCTGGAATGGGTATTTTTGATACTATGAAACATATCCGCCCAGATGTTTGTACCATCTGTACTGGACTGGCTGCAAGTATGGGTGCTTTCCTGTTAAGCGCAGGTACCAAAGGTAAGCGGATGAGTTTACCTCATTCTCGGATTATGATTCACCAACCCCTAGGTGGCGCTCAAGGACAAGCAACTGATATTGAAATTCAAGCTCGTGAAATTCTTTATCACAAGGAGAGGCTCAACGAATTTTTAGCTGAACACACTGGTCAGCCTATAGAAAAGATTGCTGAAGACACTGAAAGGGACTTCTTTATGTCGCCTCATGAAGCTAAAGATTATGGCTTGATTGATCAAGTCATTGATCGCCATGCTGCTGGCAGTCGTCCAATGGCCGTGGTTGCTCAATAGTCAATCTAAGAGTTTGGTAAGGGTGAACAGACGTTCATCCTTACTTGCCGATCAAAATCCGGCTAATGGGTCTAGTGGTGTTGGCTGAGATTCAAGATATTTCAGAAAATCTAATAATTCTTCTTCGTTGAGCAAAGTACGCCCTATCTTCCCGTACTTCTTCTTTAGATGATCTCGTCCTTGCTCTTTTGTCCACCCTAACCGTTCAATGTGAACATCTGTTTTAGCAATCACATCAGATAGATCTACAGGTTCGCTTCTTTTCCTTTTTTTCTCTGTCGTGGGTGTTGGTTTTGTTTGGATCTCTTCTGAGGAACTGTAACTGCGTGGTGTAAAAGGTGTTACGTTACTAGTAGAGGCACTAGGTAAAGGATGACTTTCTTCTGGTGGTAGAGTGTCAAATAATGTTCCTTCGTTTTCCACTCTCTTATCTAATTTAGGTTCTTGATTGCTAGTTCCAGCGACTTGTTGCTCCACATCATGAGTGTAGGGATCATCTGTGGGTGTCAAAGGAGGTGTGAGGGCGATCGCTTCTGTTTTAGGGAAATTAATTGTAGAAGGATAGACAGGCGCTTCACTCAATACAGGGGTTTTCATACGTGTTGAGTTTGCCTGAGTCTGCATTATTGGTTGTGTAGAAGATGGCGCTGAGTCTTGTGTTGTGCTTGTTATTCCTAAAACCATTAATGCCCTACTTCTGGCACGATCTTCTGCCTCTTCCAGTGTTTCTGCTGCTGCCAAACCAGTAGCACGGGTTACACCTTCAATTTGTACGCTTGCTCGGACAATATATTTCCCGTGATCAATTTGTACTAATTCAGAAATAAGACTGCCTTGGGGATACAAGCTCTGAAATTGAGCTAACATAATGCTGTTACCAATCTTAGGTTTAGTAAACTATCCACTTAGTTATCCTGATAGTTTCCGCTGACCGAATGACGGTTTCGACTCTTACAAGCGGTTGGAACTCCCAGGTTCTTGTTTGCCCCACATTACTAAAGCCTAACTATTTAGCAAGTCAGGTGGGAATTTTAACCAGTGCTGTTATTATAGTACTAATTTCGCACCAATAGCAAATAAAGTATGAAAGCACTGAATATTAGGTTTTCAGACAGAGAACATGAGGATTTGAAAAAATGGAGCGAAAAGCTAGAGCGCTCTATCAATGAGTTGGTTCGTGAAGCTGTGCGAGATTACGTGTCAAGATTAGGAGCGTCGAACTCGTAAATTTTGACTCACCTTTCATACCATTTATAACTGGGGAGGAATGTGTCATCTACTTCCACCTAGATGAGAGACAAGTTGGTTATTTTAAGTCTTGCTGACTTAGATTCTCGATATCCCTATTGAATAAATAAAGAGTCACACTTTCAATTGTTGAGGTGGTGTTCTGTCTTCTCATCCCGTATTTATTGTAGCATGAGGTTTCTCGCGCAATTTTTTGGATACTGTCAACTTACCCTAGGTGGTCTAATGGTGAATGCTATACTAATTACTTAATTTGATCTCCAGAACTCTTTTCAAAGAAGTACGCTCTAAATCTACAATAATGGAGTAATGGTTCGTCCTCACTGCTTGTTAAGCTGCTGACCTAATTGTGACCGATTCTACATATGGGTCAATTATGTTTGTTAGCAGTTTCTCTTAGGTAAAAATCAGAGTCTAGTGGCGTAAAAGTACCTTCACTCCAGACAATCCAACACCGGCGGGTTCCCTAAAAAGTGATGCACGGGCAGCATTGAGAGTTTTCCCTTACAAAGCCTCTCGAAGATCGGTTGCATCACGACCAAGTGGGAGAAAATCTCACACCAGGTGGTTTTGTCAGATGAGGTTAGTAAAGAGACTTTCACCTACGTAAACTCTGACCTGTTCGTGTAGTACCCTAACCAAGAACAATTAGTTTTCAGCTAATGTTCTGGATGTCGTGAGGGTACACAGCAAAGAACCAGATCCAACAAAAAATGATGTTTTGACCAAAGGTCGGTTCACTGCATGGAATTTTCAATCGCTACACTCCTTGCCAATTTCACCGATGATAAATTGGTGGCCCGTAAACTTATAGAAAAGAAACTTGGTTGTGAAGATGAAGAGTGTTTACAAAAACTTCACATTGCCTTAGAGGTGCTTGAGAAAATCGGGGTCTTGGTGAAAGAACGCGGCAAATATCGCCGTGTTACAGAAGAAGGACTGATCGAAGCCAAACTCCGGTGTTCCAGTAAAGGCTTTTGCTTTGCAATTCAAGATGTAGAAGGGGCTGAGGACATTTACATTCGCGAAAGCCATTTGAGCAATGCTTGGAATGGAGATCGCGTTTTGGTCAGGGTTCTTAAAGAAGGTAGCCGTAGACGTTCTCCAGAAGGAGAAGTCAAGCTCATTCTAGAACGCTCCAATCACACTTTACTGGCAAGAATTAAACAAATCGAAAGTGGCTTTCGTGCAGTCCCTTTAGATGATCGCCTACTGTTTGAACTCAAACTTCTTGCAAATGGCATTCAATTAGGCGAAGCTATCGATCATCTTGCTCATGTAGAAGTATTGCGTTATCCATTAGCACAGTATCCCCCAGTGGGTAGAGTGGTGCAAATTCTGGGTAGCGATGCAGAAGCAGCAGCTGATATAGATTTGGTAACCTGTAAGCACGATCTCTCTAGAAGTTTCCCTGAGTCTGTACAAGACGCAACAACAAAACTGCCAAAAAAACTTCTCAAAGCAGATCTTAAAAATCGACTGGATTTACGTCAAAAGTTGACCGTAACTATTGTCAGCAATAACGGTGATCCCAAAGTCGTAGAAAATGCTTTGAGCTTAGAAAAAACGACAGGCGGAAATTGGCAGTTGGGCTTTCACATTGCTGATGTTTCCCACTATGTTCAACCAGATGAAGCGCTTGATCGAGAAGCACTCAAGCGAGGTAGATCAGTTTATCTGGGAGAATTAGTCCTGCCAATGATGCCAGATACTTTGGCAGAACGTTGTTCCTTTTTACCTGGAAGCGATCGCCTCAGTCTTTCTTTTTTAATCACGGTGAATTCACAATCAGGAGAGGTCGTAGAGTGGGAAATTCAACCAAGTGTCATTAATGTAAATCACCAACTGAGTGAACAACAAGCAGAAACTATTCTCTCCACAAAAACGACTGAGTTTCCTGCTGAAGTCGTGGAGTTAATACAACGGCTTCAGGTCTTGCAAGTAGGGTTGAAACAGATCCGCTTAGATCGTGGTAGTTTGCAGTTAAATCTGCCACCTAACCAAAATCCCTACTATGATGAGGGCATTCTTGGATCTGTGGTAGTGAATGATCTCCCTGTGCGCTCAATACTCACAGAGTTGGTGTTACTTGTCAATCAATTGATGGCAAATCATCTCAGCGCGCTTGGCATTCCTGCAATTTGGCGAGTCCAAGGCGCGCCCGATGCTGAAGATGTCCAGGAAATGCTGAAGTTGGCAATTAGTTTGGGGGTAGAACTCTCGCTTGATCCAGATGTAGAAATTCAGCCTCTAGATTACCAACACTTAACCAGGATTTTTGCAGAATCATCATCCGAGCAAGTACTTACCTACTTATTACAAGATACACTCAAGCCGGCGAGTTACAGTACAACCAAAGGTCCTCACTTTGGATTGGCATTACCAGAATACACTCACTGTACTGCTCCTTTGCGACGTTACCCAGATATACTGATGCAAAGAGTATTTTATACTCTTCTTGAACATGGACGAGACCGTCGCAATACCCGTGTCAAAGAGCGCGTGAATCTACGTCACTCATCTTGTCATAGCGAAATTAACTGGAACGTCTTACCTCCAGAACTGCAACAAGAACTTCAAAGTGACTTGAATAGGGTGATTGTTCAGCTTAATGACAGGGAAAAAGAAGTTCAAGAAGCCGAAGCAGATTTAGCAGGTCTACAAAGAGCCTCTTTGATGAAACAACGTATTGGTGAGGTTTTCACTGGCGTCATCACTGGTGTTCAATCTTACGGGTTCTTTGTGGAAATTGAAGTGCCTTTTGCGGAAAGCACCACAAGTGGTCATCCACGTGTCCCCCTACGTGTGGAAGGACTAGTACATGTTAGTTCTCTAAAAGACGATTGGTACGAGTATCGTGCGAGACAACAAGCGCTGTTTGGTCGCAAAAATAGAGCTTCCTATCGACTAGGCGATCGTGTAGCAGTTCAGGTTAAAAGTGTTGATTACTATCGTCAGCAGATTGATTTAGTGACTGTCGGTAACGATGGTATACCTCTAGGTAAAAGTATCAGTGTTGCTGGTGACGAAGCCTCTAATATGTATTTACCAAACGACATCGAGCCGGGTGACCTAGAACCGTATGATGTTGACGAAGAATAATGGGGGTTAGAGAGTTAGGAATGGCGTTGATGAGTTAGAAAGAAAAACTCTTGACTCTCAACACCCAACTCCTAACTTTTTTTTGTAAATTCTACTGTTAACAAGTGTCAAACAAGACAAAACCACTTATCTTAGGCGTATCAGGCGCATCCGGTTTGATTTATGCCGTTCGTGCTCTTAAATTTTTGCTAGAAGCTGACTATGAAATTGAATTGGTCGCGTCCAAATCAACTTACATGGTCTGGCAAGCTGAGCAGGATACCCATATGCCAATGCAGCCTTTTCAACAAGAGCAATTTTGGCGGCAGCAAGCAGATGTTGAAAAAGCAGGTAAATTGTACTGTCATCCTTGGGGTGATGTTGGAGCGAACATTGCCAGTGGTTCTTTCCGCACTCTAGGGATGATTATTATTCCTTGTAGTATGAGTACCGTAGCAAAGTTGGCCAATGGATTGAGTTCTGATTTGCTAGAACGCGCGGCTGATGTTCAGATCAAGGAAGGGCGAAAGTTAGTCATTGTTCCTAGAGAAACTCCTTTTAGTTTGATTCATTTACGAAACTTGACTGCCTTAGCAGAAACTGGGGTTAGAATTGTCCCTGCTATTCCTGCTTGGTATCATAATCCCCAAACCATAGAGGATTTAGTTGATTTTGTTGTTGCTCGTGCTTTAGATCAACTGGATATTGACTGCATTCCTATTCAGCGATGGCAGGGTCGTCAATAGCGGCACAATGGAAGATGAGGATTTATTGGTCCTTTATTCCCTGTAACTAATGACCAATGACTAATGACTATGGCTGTAATTCGCTTAATTTTATTGGTGACAGTATTAGGAGCACTAACGCTATTGTTAGTGCAAAATTGGTCGCCTGTTATACCGCTAGTTTTTTTAGGCATGCGGTCTCGACCATTACCTTTAGCAATGTGGATTCTGTTTATTACGACTGCTGGTGCTATGACGTCTTTGTTGATTACTGGCTTGTTTCAATTATCTAGTTATTTGGTAGGTCAACAACGCCAGACACCATTGAAGTCATCAGGAAATTCATCACGTACAACAAACCGAATACCTAGAGAAGAACCTACATTCCAAAAGCAAGCGCCTCCTACAGGAGTTAGTGAAGCACAGTCGCGAGCAAGTGACACGCCTGATGATTGGGAGACAGATGGTACTAGTAATGAAGATTGGGACTTTAATGAAAAGCCTAATGTTGCATCTACTCGTGATCAACAAAATACACAAGTCCAAGACTCTAAGACATACGAACGTCCAAAACAACCAACAAGTGGCTCACAATCTGGTTCAGTTTATTCTTATAGCTATCAAGAGCCTAAAAATTCTGGAGTTGGAAAAACAGAATCAGTATACGATGCTGATTATCGCGTAATCATACCCCCACATCAACCATCGGCTACGAAAGAAGCTGATGATGATGATTGGGGGTTTTTTGACGACGACGATTCTGAGAATAATGACAAGCAACCTCGTAAATGAATCCAGACACGGCTTACTCAGTCTGGACTAGATACCGCAGCGCTCACGCGACTCTTGCTTAACTTTGCCTGTCATTGCAGCTTCCTGCAAAGTCATAAAAGCATTAAAATCTTCTATGTCATAGCGAGTTGTTAGCAGTTGTCGTAACTGATTTTCTGCTTCAACCGTCAGATAGCCACTTGCTAAAGCTTTTTGTACAACATCACGAATCCGAATCATGGTTGAGACCCCAGCGAACACACATAAATTTATTTCAAGTTTGTACAAATAACTTATGCAGGAGTTTCAGGTGCTGAAACTTTGGTTTGGTTAAAGCTTTGCTGTATGATATAAGAAAATAAGTCATATTTTACACCTTGAGCTAAGACATTTATCTATCAGATGGGACTGAATGCTTACTGCCACGAGATGTTGAAATGCTGTATAGTGTGTTGGTAGAGACACAGTGTTTGGCAATGTAAGAATCGCCCCAACAGGTAAGAAGTCCTGATTAGATTTATCGACGTATATTGTTTGGATAAAGTTTCAAAAAAGTTTGATTAAATTTCTCTTAAATCCAAAGATACCTAAGTTCAATAGATTCATCACCTAACAGGTGTTATTAAGTTTGTTATAAATTTAACCTTTATTTATTCTGGCTTTACACACAGATCGTTAGTATCTTGCCTGAGTTGCTTTAAGTAATTAGAATGACAGAATCTGAGTCAAACGAATCAGAAGAGGAGTTTATTGAAGATCAAAACAATTGGACATTAGAAAAATTATACATAAATTTAGCATCCTCAAAAGGAAAAGCTTTAACACCAGTTGAAAAAAAATTTCTTAGAGGTTTTCTTTGTGGTTTGAGTCCTGCTGAAATTGCTAATACAGTTTATAAAAGTCGTAGTAGCAATACAGTAAGAGTTTACCTTTCTAGATGCGGAATACACTTTTTGCAGCACAACTTAGAAACTTTATTAAAAGAAATCGTTTAAATAATCTAAGAATTGACGAGAAATAACACAATTAATAATTTAAAAATTAACAACCAACAATCAACAATATGAATAATAACGATTTACTAAGCGGGATCAATGTTTACTTAATTGGGATGGCGGGTAGCGGTAAAACGACAGTGGGGCGCTTGCTTGCAAAGCAGCTGGGTTATGGCTATTTAGATACTGATGAGGTGATTGTCAAAACAACACAACGAACAATTAATCAACTTTTTGCAGAAATTGGTGAAGATGAATTTCGGCAGATCGAAAGCGAAGTACTAGCACAAGTATGTGCTTATACAAGGTTAAGTATAGCGACTGGTGGCGGTATTATTTTACGACAAGAGAACTGGAGTTACTTACACCACGGATTAATAGTTTGGCTAGACGTACCTGTTGAACTATTAAACAGCCGTCTAGCAGAGGACACGACAAGACCATTATTGCAAGACAGCGATCGCATCAGTAAATTGCAATCTCTTCTAGAACAAAGACAATCACTTTATGCTCAAGCCGATTTGCGAATCACTGTTAGCGAGGATGAAACACCCGAACAAGTCGCAACACGAGTCATAGAAGCAATTCCTAGTGTTTTAAAACCGAAGATTGCTCCTCGTAAGGAGCTAAAGTGAACTACCCAGCCTTGGCTTCGCCTGTTCGGCTTTGCCGTTCCCGAAGGGTAGGCTGGGCTTCTGTACTCATAGGCGAGTGCCTCAGATTAGACTTTCGTCCAAGCTTTGGTCTTACCTCCCCTCCTACAGCAGAGACGGCTGAACCTTCCGCCTTTAGCATTCTGATTCCTTCTGCTCTAATATTGGTAGCAGCGTTTCCATCACGGTCATGGTGAGTGCCGCAGTGTGGACAAGTCCACTCACGAACATCTAGTGGCAGATCTCCCATTTGATAGAAACAATTAGAGCAGAGTTTAGAACTAGGGAACCATCTATCAATCTCAATCAACTTCGCACCTTTGCGTTCTAGTTTGTAGGCTAAGAAGTTGGTGAATGTTCCCCATCCACAATCGGATATTGCTTT
>JAJPJF010000239.1 GCA_021324415.1 Nostocales cyanobacterium Centralia_MAG_434 | reverse complement strand
TTAGGGGTTGGGCACGTTGTAGGTGAGTATAACCAGGAATCAACGTTTCAACATGTTGTTCAGCAATATCCAGTAAGACTTGTTGCCATTTCCGCAATTGACTCCGAATCTGTTGGATTTGATCACGCAAGTATAGTCTGGTATCAGTGCCTACTTGATCATTGCGAGAACGTGCCGTGTGCAATTTTTTGCCTACATCTCCAATAATTTCTACAAGACGTCTCTCAACTGCAAAATGTACATCTTCTGCTTCGACACTTGGGTGAAATTGACCTTGTCGATATTCTTGGCGAATTTGTTCTAAACCTGCAACTAGCTGCTCTCCTTCTTCTTGAGAAATGATACCAGTGTGAGCCAGCATCTTAGCATGCGCTTGAGAGCCTGTCAGATCATATTCGATCAATTCTATATCAAAGCTAATACTGGCATTAAATCGAGCGATCGCCGGATGTAATGCCGATTCAAAACGTTGGCTCCAAGTTTGTTGTTTAGTCATAGACGTCAAAGGGAAGAGGGAGTGGGAAGTTAGGAGTTAGGAGTTGGGAGTCGGGTATGGGACACACAGGAGTAGGAAAAGAACTTTACTTCCCACTCCCATTTAGCCGTAATTTGTTAGATTCCGGATCATATAACCAATACATAGTCCTATCAACAGTGCCCACACTTGACCTGTTTGTACAAAGTGGTTAAAGGCATTTTGGAGCTGACCAAGAACGTTGGGATCAGTAATATGTTGAGCGAGTGTTGTCCAATTTAAGGGTAGATGACCAATGAGCTGAGTCATTGGATTGCCTGGTAAGTTCATATTTTGTAATAACACGCCAGAGGAAAAGTTGATGAGCAATAGTCGGTGATTGCGTCTCAGCCTGAGGCAAAGCAGACACTTGTTTGCGACTTTCTCGAGTCCCACAGTGGTTAGCACAGAGAGCATTCCCTGAATGGAATTAAGTAGTGCGTTCGCGAAGCGTGTGCTTTGCACTCACGTCTCGCTCGCGTAATATATTTAGCGAGCAAGATGCTTGCACTACAAAATAAATCTGCCAAATTGGGATGCTTCCGTTAGCAGGAGGACTTCACAGTGATAACCTCAACTTGCAGATAAGTGCAAGCTCAAGTTTGCTCTTGTCTAGACATTAGAAATTTTTCTCCAGTTTTGTAAAGAAATTAGACAACTTTTGCTGGCAAATGATACCCTAAATTTTTCTTAAAAAAAGAGAATTTCTGTTTTTATAAGAAACTGGGATTTTAAGGCTTTGAATTTTTAACGAAAAAACGGGTGTAGGTGGTAGGGTGTGGGGTGTAGGGGTAAAAAGAAATTCTTTAATAAAATAAACACCCTAGTCTACACCCAAGCGGGTTGAAAGCCCTTGAATTTATGGAGAAAACAAAAAATTTATTCATGAATGAAATCTCCTCAATTCATTGATGGGGATACCCTATACCCTTCTTAAAACTCATCTAAGGTTGTATAGCTATACATTGTCTAGAAAAATGCTATTTTTTTTTAAAATAAAAAAATTGTTCATTTAGTTTAAAATTAAACAAATTTTGAATTTTATATTGTTTGTGTAAATTGTCATTTTAAAGTTTATTAAACACAAACAAAATATGAGATAATCCAATTTTCTATAACAGCTTAAGAATTAGCTTTAGGCAATTCTTGTGAAAATTGTATTTGGGATCGAGAAATTTGAATTCATGAAAATCACAACTCAACTACGGGGTATTGCACTAGGACTTTTAGTGCTTGGTATTGGCAACGCAGTATCTGTTTATCTCAATGCAATTGAGAGTGATAGTACAGTTGTGAATCAGGCTGGCTTGGTTAGAGGTGGGACTCAAAGACTTGTGAAGTTAGAAATGGTCGGGGAAGCGAATGATAAATTGATTCAACAGTTAGACCAAAAAGTAAATGGACTAATTAATGGAGACAAAGATCTAGGTTTACCACCAACTACAGATTCAGAACTTCTAGCAAAACTCAAGCAAGTTGAAGCAGCTTGGAAAAGCCTTAAAGAAAGTATCAGACAAGTCAGGCAAGATCCCAATTCTAAAAATATTCTCTTAAATCAAAGTGAGGATTACTTCAAGTTGACTGATGAGACTGTGCTTGCAGCCGAAAAATACTCTCAAGCAAAAGTACGGCAATTAAGAACTATACAACTCACTATTTTGGGAATAATTTTAATAATTTTTTCAATTATTTGTATAATAGCAAATCAGATTGCATCAACTCTTCAAAGTTCTATAAATATCATAGCCACTTCCTCGACTCAAATTGCATCAACAGTTGAAGAACAAGAGAGTACAATTTCCTTACAAGCAACTACGGTCAGCCAAACAACAACGATAATAGATGAGTTTAGTGCTTCCTCTGTACAATCTGCAAAGCAAGCTGAAGCTTCAGCAGTTTCAGCGTACCAAACATTATCTCTAGCTCAAGATGGTACAAAAGCCGTCGAACAAACAAGGACAGCAATGCTCACTGTCAAAGATAAAGTGGAGGCGATCGCCAAACAAATTTTGCAATTGAGCAAACAAACCGGACAAATTAGAGAAATTGCTGACTTGGTAAGTGACTTAGCAATGCAGACCAATATGCTTGCTATCAACACTGCTGTGGAAGCAGCAAGAGTGGGTAAACAGGGAGAAGGATTCGGTATCGTTGCAGCAGAAGTTCGTCAATTAGCTGATCAAAGTCTACGTTCTGCTGAAAAAATTAATACTCTCATTGCTGAAATTCAAGCGGCTATGAATTCTACAGTTAGTGTAACGGATGAGGGAATTGAAACGGTAAAAGAGGGCATCAAGCTTAGTCAGGTAACAGAAGAAACTTTTGTGGAAGTCACTCATGCTATTAACAATGTATTCTTGAACAGCCAGCATATTTCACTCAATGCCAAGCAGCAAGCAGACGCAGTACAACAGATAGTGACAGTCATGAACGCTATCAATCAGGATGCGAAGGAAACTGCTAGTGGCATTGTACAGGTCAAGGTTAGTACTCAACAGTTGAATGAAGCTGCACAAACTCTAAAAGTCATTGTTTAAGTGCCTGGAAAATTGAAAATACTATTATTTTCAATTTTCAACGACATCTACCCAAGACCAATGATCATTGATTTGTTTCGTTTCTAAAAGCCATGCATATGACTTTAAGTTTCCCACTCCAAAAAGATAGTTTTCAATAGGTGTTAAAGGATTTAGTTTATAAAGCCAAGCTGTATAATTAACCTTATCAAAACTGGTGAAGAAAACAATTATTTTAGTCTGATCTTTTTTGTTGGTGATGATATTTATTTCTCCGCCTTTACCACCACCTTGAGAAAGGTCAGTATATTGAGATGGTAGCTGTAGTTTATAAATTTTATGGAGAACATGATTCAGATTATCTAATCTTGTTATCCGTTGTGAATCATCTGGTTTTAATTTCCCAGATTTTATCATTGTTACTACTGCATCACGGTCTTTTACATTAGAATAGTAGTCTTGTAAAACTGTAAGATTATGTATAACTAATAAGAGTACAAGAGTAAAAATATTTATAGCAAGAGGTATAACAGCCTTATATTTATAGCGTTTAAATCCTTTCATTAAAAAATGAATAGATAAAAATGACAACACCAAAAATGCTATCCATACTAATAAGAAAAAAATACTTTGATCAAGAAAAACATTGTGATGAGACGATTTAAGCGAATTTAAACTATATAGAAATGCATAAAGTGAAGAATGAGGGAAAAAAGACCATCTTAAAAAAAGTAATAAAACGCTTATTAACAAAGATAAATTTACAAGTAAAGTTTGCTGTCTATGTAAATCTACTTTAATCATTGTATTTTCCTAAAAAGGAACTTAGCTTAGGATAACAAGTAAGCCTTTTTATTTAGATGAAATAAACTTAATTCAAATATAAAGATTAGACAAAGTCCGTATTTTGATAGAGACATTCAGCATTAATAAACACAACAGATAGATTCGTAGAGGCGCAAAGCGTTGCGCCTCTATGACCATCTCAATATTTCTTTACAGTTGGTTGAGTTTGTTAGCTGTACGTAGAATTTGTCCTGCTAAAACTGCCGCGCCAAAGCCATTATCAATGTTCACGACACCGATACCAGGTGCGCAGGAGTTAAGCATTGTTAACAATGGCGCTAACCCTCCAAAACTTGCACCATAACCAATACTGGTAGGAACTGCAATGACGGGACAATCTGCTAGACCTGCTACCACACTAGGTAAAGCGCCTTCCATTCCCGCTACAACAATCAAAACAGATGCTGAGTCAATAACATGACGGTTATTGAGCAAGCGGTGAATTCCAGCCACGCCAACATCCCAAAGGCGTTGAACGCGGAAACCAGACAGTTCTCCTGTCACAGCTGCTTCCTCAGCAACAGGTAAATCCGCAGTACCAGCGGAAAGAATGGCGATCGCACCTGGATATTGTGGTTCGATAGTTGGGGGAGCAATGGCACAAATCCTGGCCAAGTCGTAGTAGCGCAAACCTTTCACCTTGGCTTGCAGTGTTGTATAAACTTCTGGTTCTATACGGGTTGCCATCACGACTGGGTTGTGATGGCGCATCACTTCCATAATTTGAGCGATCTGATCAGGCGTTTTCCCTGGTCCCCAGATAACCTCTGGAAACCCAGTTCTTAACGCACGGTGATGATCAATTTTCGCAAACTCGCTTACAGGTTCATAAGCTAAGTGTTTAAGTTTACCAAGCGCCGCTTCTGGGGAAGTTTCACCTTGAGCAACAGCTTTTAGCAAATCATGTAGGGATTCTGGTTGAGTCACAGCAAAATAGTACAGCCAACAGCTTAATTATCTACGATTTTAATCTGACACTTTGAGTTCATAGATGTTCCATAATGCACCACCAAGAGCAGAGTATTTGATACCATGAACGCGATCGCGCACTGCCTCCATAGAGTAAGCACCAACCATGTGAATCAAAGGTAAATATTCTTGAGTAATTCGCTGAGTTTCTCCATATATTGCTTTGCGCTTTGCTTCGTCTAACTCCCGCGCACCTTGAATATAAAGCTTACCAATTTCCTCTTCCCAAGGAGCTACCTCCCAACCCTGAATTGGTTTTTGTCCTGCTTGGGGTTTCTGATTAAACATATGCAATCCGCCTGTAGGATACCAGACATTAGCACCTTCATTCGGTTCTATACCACCAGTCAGACCCATCAGAGCCGCATCCCAGTCAAGGGTATTAGAGAGCTTATCTGTGTAAGTGTTCCATGCCAGTGGTGTGAAATCGACTTGCATACCGATTTTGCCCAAGTCTTGCTTAATTTGAGAACCCATGGCTTCCCGAATTTTATTTCCAGCATTGGTGAGCAAAGTGAAGCGGATGCGGTTCCCCTTAGCATCGACTAGTTGATTTTTATTGTTGTACTTAAATCCTGCTTTTAGTAGTAATTCCTTAGCCTTTTTTGGGTTGTAATCGTAGACTGTTAGACCATCTTTAGGAGAAAGGTAATAAGGACTTTGCTCAGCAATAGGCGAGTTTTGTAGTATCCCCAAGCCACGAAAAATATTGTTAATCATGGTTTGGCGATCAATTGCATAGGCTACTGCCTGGCGAAACTCCACATTATTAAACCAACCTGATTTTACAGGATTGACCAGTGGGTTGCCCTCTCTTTTCCCTTTATTTAGATTGAACATCAAAAACGTTCTAGTAGATGTGGGACCACCGTTGTAAATTTTGAAATTACCCTGCTTTTCTTGCCGTTTCAGTAAAGAAAAGTAATCTGGTGTCACTGGCTCAGTGTCTAAGCTACCAGAACGAAATTGTAATAAGGAAGTATCTGTTGATTCTACAATTTGCCAAACAATACGTTCAATATAAGGTTGAGATTCCCCTTGTGGTCCCTTGCGCCAGTAGTAGGGGTTGCGCCGGAATATCACACGCTGATTGGTAGCATAACTCTCCAGCTTGTAAGGACCATTAACAATAATTTGTTCAGGAGGAGTATCAACTTTCCACTTTGTCAGAAACTTTGGTCTTCCTGATGAGTCTTTCGTCTTTACAGATTCTGCCAAAGCATGAGCAGGCAAAATTGGCAATCCAGTAGTACGGAGAAACGGAGCAAAAGGCTCTGGAGTAGCAAACTCAACCCGACGCTCATCAAGTTTTCTTACAGTGGGTAGCTGACGACTTACACCAATCCGTAGAATATCTCTTGCATCAGTGGGAATTTCTGGATTGAGGTAAATATCATTGTATGTGAATACGACATCATCTACTGTTAATGGCTTGCCATCAGACCATTTCAGTCCTGGACGTAGGGTAAAAACAATCTTTAATTTATCATCAGAAATTTGCCAGGATTCAGCTAAAGCTGGTTCAAGTTTGCCAGTGAGCGGGTTTTCGCTGATTAATCCCTCAGCAGTTAAACTAAAGATATTCGGCGACTCTTGGGAAAGGGGAGAATTAAAGGTTTTGGGATCGCTCAGAATGCTATCTACAAGCTGAGGAACTTGATCTGCGGCGGTTTTATAGTGGCTAGGATTGCAGCCATTGAGGGCAAGTATTATCCAAAACGCCAATAAGGTAAAAATCCAGCTACGCTGGAAAAATTTTGTAAAAATATTAGAATTTTTATGGCTATTCATTATTAATTAGTCCTTAAACAGCAAAACCACAGCATAAGCACTAATACCTTCCTCTCTACCAACAGGACCTAATTTTTCATTAGTTGTAGCTTTAATGCCAATTTGATCTGGTTGTAATTGCAAAACTCCTGCTAGCTTGTCGCGCATGAGCTTAATATGCGGTTTTAATTTGGGACGTTCTGCTACAACAACTGAGTCAACATTGCCAATTTGCCAACCCTGATCCCGAATCAATTGGTGTACGCTGTTTAATAACACCAAACTATCTGCCCCTGCCCATTGGGGATCGGTAGGAGGAAAATAATGTCCTATATCCCCCAAAGAAAGTGCTCCTAGCATGGCATCCATGATCGCGTGTGTCAGGACATCAGCATCACTGTGTCCTAATAAACCCAAGGAATGGGGAATGTTAACTCCCCCTAAAATTAAAGGGCGATCGCCCACCAAGCGATGAATATCGTAGCCGTTACCAATACGAATGTTCATAATTTGTGGATCATCCTGAATTTTTTGTCAATCATCATTCTTGCTCCTGACTCCCGTTCTTTTCGTGCTTAGCCTGCTCCCAACTTTCCAGCAAATCAGGACGGCGTAAACGTGTTCTGTCAATCTGTTGTTGATAACGCCACTTGGCGATTTCTGCATGATTGCCTGATAGTAGGACTTCAGGAACTTTCCAACCACGAAAGTTGGCAGGACGCGTGTACTGCGGGTAGTCTAACAATCCCTCTTCAAAACTTTCTACTTTCAGGGATTCGGCTTTGCCTACAGTTCCAGGTAAGAGGCGTACCACACCATTGAGCAAAGCCATGGCTGGAATTTCTCCACCAGTTAGAATAAAGTCTCCCAAAGACACTTCACGGGTCACTAAATGTTGTACCCGATCATCCACGCCCTCATAGTGACCACAGATAACTACCAGTTGATCATAATTCGTCGCCAAGTCTCGCAACAGAGGTTGATTCATCGTCTGGCCTTGAGGACTCATCAAAATAACTTCTCTTCGAGATAAAATCGGCAGAGATTCCACAGCAGCAAAGATAGGTTCTGGCTTCATCAGCATTCCGACTCCACCGCCGTAGGGTTCATCATCAACTTTTCGGTGCTTGTCGTTGGTAAAATCCCTTGGATTCACCAAATGCACTTGAGCAATCTGTTTGGCTAGGGCTTTACCTAAAAGCCCAGAACTCAAAACAGAGGTAAAACAATCAGGAAACAGCGTAACTATATCAAAGCGCACAGTAATTCGTATTGAAGGACACTAATCTTAAATTGGAATGTCTGGATACCAAGAAGCCAATGTAGTTTAAAACATAGATCAACTCGACCTTGGCATGTCTTTCTAAGAAGTACCGGAATTCTAAACTTCTGTTTATGGGTCTTCATCAAGTGACTAAAAAAAAGCTAGCCTTCTAAAAACCGCTTTTTTACACCCTGTATGGATTCATAAGTCCTACTTGTTGCTCTTGCGGTTTCACTCCTACACCGATTATTTGTCGGTCAAAGCCTTAGATAGTAAGGCTGGTGAATTTAACTTGGTTTAGCCCAGATGCACAAAAGTTTTTCTAATTACTTAATTTATGTTTAAATATTGTCACATCTAGATTTAAATAAATAATCTGACCAAGTTAACAACTTCCAGGATGCATCTAGCCAGCCTCAACAAAAGCGTATCAAGACCTGCTAACCTTCTAACTCTAAAGGCAACCTTTAGTTCTCCAAGCTATATTTTGTCCATCTGGAAAAATTTTAGAGAACAACAAAGTGCTGAGTTTAAGGAACGGCAACGGACACTATTGAGCTGCAGCGTCTACCACGTAAGCGCGAAAAGTGAGAGTGGTGGCATTTGTTACCGCTTCCAACTTTGGGAAGTGTCCTAATTAAAAAGGCGCTATAGAAATTATCAGGCTACTGACGAGTGTCAAATTCGCCTGAAGTTGTTGACAGGAGAAACACAATGCAGCAGTTAAAAGCTAAATCGCTGGAAATGAGGACACCCCAAGCTACAAAAACCGCCGTTCTGGTTATTGGAGGCGCAGAAGACAAAGTTCATGGACGTGAGATCCTACGAACCTTTTTTGCTCGTGCTGGTGCTAGTAATGCCTACATAACAATTATCCCCTCTGCGTCCCGTGAACCGAGCATCATCGGTGGTCGGTACACCCGCATTTTTGAAGAAATGGGTGCCCAGAAGGTGGAAATTCTCGACATTCGAGAAAGGGAACAAAGTGAATCTTCTCAGGTTCAAGCATCTCTAGAGGCTTGTACAGGAGCATTTCTGACAGGAGGAGACCAATTACGTCTGTGTGGCGTCTTATCAGATACGCCAGCAATGGAAATCATCCGCCGACGTGTTAGGTATGGGCAACTGACCTTGGCAGGAACCAGTGCAGGCGCTGCCGTAATGGGTCATCATATGATAGCAGGGGGTGGTAGTGGCGAGTCGCCCAATCGTTCCTTGGTTGACATGGCAACTGGTCTGGGATTAATCCCAGAAGTTATTGTGGATCAACACTTCCACAATCGGAATCGCATGGTGCGGCTGATTAGCGCAATCTCTTCTCATCCTGATCGTTTAGGTATTGGTATTGATGAAGATACCTGTGCCATGTTTGAACGAGATGGCTGGCTACAAGCTATGGGAAAAGGTAGTGTAACTATCATCGACCCAATGGAGGTAACTCACACCAATGAGCCACATGTAGGAGCAACTGAACCCTTGACTATACACAATTTACGTCTGCACATCCTCAGCCATGGCGATCGCTTTCACTTGTATCAGCGTACAGTATTGCCCGCTGTATATCGCATCTCCAGCTGACGGAACAGAGTAGTTAAGGTTACACTGGGTTGACCGCCCGCTCTGTCAGTTGCAGAAAAAAATGAGAATAATACGATGTAAGAATAAAAAACTGTTCATTACGAACAGTTTAGCGGTCAATTCCAGTAAGAAACTAGAATTTTGGTTCCGAATCTCCATCTACCTATTCCCATGAGAATCCTCAAAATCCAGACATTACGCGGCCCAAATTATTGGAGCATTCGACGCCACAAGTTGATCGTCATGCGCCTCGATTTAGAAACCCTTGCCGAGACGCCTTCGAATGAAATACCTGGCTTTTATGACGGATTAGTTGAGGCTTTGCCTAGTCTGGAGGGTCATTATTGCTCGCCGGGCTGTCATGGTGGGTTTTTCATGCGGGTGCGAGAAGGTACTATGATGGGCCACATTGTGGAACACGTAGCCTTAGAGCTGCAAGATTTGGCAGGAATGCATGTCGGCTTTGGTCGCACTCGTGAAACGACCACACCAGGTGTTTACCAAGTAGCGTTTGAATATCTCAATGAAGAAGCAGGACGCTATGCAGGCAGAGCAGCGGTGCGGTTGTGCCAAAGTATTGTTGACCGCGGTCGTTATCCTAAGGCAGAGTTAGAACAAGACCTGCAAGATCTCAGAGACTTATGGCGTGATGCAGCGCTAGGACCGAGTACAGAAGCTATTGTCAAAGAAGCAGAAAAAAGAGGCATTCCCTGGATATCTCTTGGAGCACGCTTTTTGATTCAGTTAGGCTACGGCGCGAACCAAAAACGGATGCAGGCTACCATGACGGACAGTACTGGCATCTTAGGTGTAGAACTAGCTTGTGATAAAGAAGCCACTAAGCGTATCCTCGCTAATGCTGGAGTACCAGTACCCAAAGGGACAACAATCAACTATTTAGACGAACTTGAAGAAGCCATTGAACTTGTTGGCGGTTATCCCATTGTTATCAAGCCTCTTGATGGAAATCATGGGCGCGGTATAACCATTGATATTAAAAACTGGGAAGAAGCTGAAGCTGCTTACGATGCTGCCAGACAAATATCTAGGTCAATCATTGTTGAGCGCTACTACGTTGGGCGTGACCATCGGGTGCTGGTTGTGGATGGTAAAGTTGTGGCAGTAGCGGAACGTGTGCCAGCACATGTGGTTGGCAATGGTAGATCTACCATTTTTGAACTGATTGAGGAAACTAACAATGATCCCAATCGGGGTGATGGTCATGATAACCTCCTGACAAAAATTGAACTAGATCGTACCAGCTACCAACTCCTAGAAAGGCAAGGTTACACCCTCAATACAGTGATAGCAAAGGACGAAATCTGTTATTTGCGAGCAACAGCAAACCTAAGTACAGGGGGCATTGCTGTAGACCGTACAGACGAAATCCACCCAGAAAATATTTGGCTGGCACAACGGATCGTGAAAATTATCGGGTTGGATATTGCCGGAATTGATGTCGTCACACCAGATATTAGTCGTCCTTTGCGAGAAGTTGATGGTGTGATCGTAGAAGTTAACGCTGCTCCTGGATTCCGGATGCATATTGCCCCCAGCCAAGGGATTCCACGCAATGTGGCGGGGGCAGTTATGGATATGCTGTTCGCCAACGACCAAGCTAGCCGGATTCCAATCCTGAGCGTGACGGGTACCAATGGCAAAACCACCACAACACGGCTGTTGGCACACATTTTTAAACAGACTAATAAAGTGGTTGGTTATACAACTACAGACGGTACATATATTGGTGATTTCTTAGTAGAAGCAGGAGATAATACTGGTCCTCAAAGTGCCCAACTGATCCTGCAAGACCCAACTGTAGAAGTGGCTGTGCTGGAAACGGCTCGCGGTGGTCTTCTCCGTTCAGGACTAGCTTTTGAATCCGCTAATGTGGGTGTAGTGCTCAATGTTGCTTGTGACCATTTAGGCATTGGCGATATTGATACTATTGAACAGTTGGCTCATCTCAAGAGCATTGTCGCAGAAGCTGTGTTTCCCGATGGCTATGCAGTGCTAAACGCCGACGACTCTCGTGTAGCAGCAATGGCAGAAAAAACAAAAGCCAACATTGCTTACTTTACAATGAACCCAGACTCAGAATTGGTGCGAAACCACATTCAAAAGGGAGGAGTTGCTGCAGTTTATGAAAATGGCTATTTGTCGATTCTTAAAGGCGATTGGACACACCGGATTGAACGGGCAGAAAATATCCCGTTGACAATGGGTGGCCGTGCACCGTTTATGATTGCCAACGCTTTGGCAGCCAGTTTAGCGGCTTTTGTTCAAAATGTCACGATTGAGCAGATTCGTGCAGGGTTGAATACCTTTCGCGCTTCTGTGAGTCAGACACCAGGACGGATGAATTTATTTAATTTGGGAAATCACCACGCTTTGGTGGATTATGCTCACAACCCAGCCAGTTATGAAGCGTTGGGTGCGTTTGTTCGTAACTGGACCACTGGTGAGCGGATTGGAGTCGTCGGAGGACCAGGCGATCGCCGCGATCAAGACTTTATTCTGTTGGGCAAACTGGCAGCGGAGATTTTTGACTACATCATCATCAAAGAAGATGATGACACCCGAGGACGTCCTCGAGGTTCAGCAGCTGAGTTGATCACCCAAGGTGTCAAGCAAGTCAACAGCAATGCTAAGTACGAAACTATTCTTCAAGAAACGCAAGCAATTACCAAAGGCTTGGACATTGCTTCAGATAATAGTTTGGTAGTTATTTTGCCAGAAAGCGTCAACCGTGCTATCAACTTAATCAAAGCACGAGGCATCGTCAAGGAAGAGTTACACCAACAAAATACCAACACAACTCCTACAGAGTCTCAGGTTGGTGTAAAACCACCTGTCACAAACACGCTGGAGTCCAGAGTCCATAGTCCGTAGTCAAATCACGATTATGATTCAGGCTCACTATCATCACTGGGGTTTTTTAGCTCCTCTTTAAAACCCCGTAAGGTTTTTCCCAGTGTACTTCCTAGCTCGGGAATCTTTTTGGGTCCAAAAATGAGAATAGCGACTATGATAATCACTCCCACTTCTGGCCATCCTAGTCCAAACATAAGCTTCTCCCCAAAACAATCTTTTCTTCAATCATAGGGTGTGTTGTTTACTCTCTAGTAATTGGTAAACCTAACCAATCGCTTAATTCATGAGCTAGCCATTCAAGTTCAGGTTCAGAGTAAGTCAGACCACCAACTTGATACTTCTGCACTCCTGCCCAAATAATGAGCTGGGATGGAACCTCAACTTTATTACCATCAGGGTCGGTTGTAAAGGTTTTCTTCACGTAGACTAATTTGGTGATATCCTGTCTTGCCGATGGGGCCACACGATTGAATTTTAATCCCAGTAACTCCCAAGTAAAGGCAATTTTTTGGTGATCAATGTGTAGTCGGATACTTTTGAGCAAAGGGGATAAAACCCAAGACACCATTTGAACACCAGCACCCCAAAAAGGCAGTGAGAATAAGGCAAAGGGGATGTTAGCAGGAAATGGTGCGGCTAGAGCATTGAGCGTCCAGAAAAGGATAAATGAATTCCAGGCGATCGCAAACAAAACCAGGAATGTCATGGACGGCTGATAGCCACTCGGCGGAATCAGAATTTCCAGAGTATGCTCATCCTTAGTCAGTTTGATTTTGCTACCAACAGGTTGACCGACAACTAAAGACGTAATGTTGTTTGTCAGTGGCTGCTCTAAAGCTTTCAGTGCTTCCGTAGCAGAATGAAAACGCCGTTCTAAATTGGGTTGTGTCATCTGCTTCAACCACTTTGTAAAAGCCGGACTAAGATTTGTCACTTGCTCAAATTGAACCTGAAAGTCCTTTTGTGGTAGATCAGCAGGATGAATCCCACACGCCAAATAAATTAAAGTTGCGCCTGCACTATAGAGATCAGAAGCAGGAACTGTGCGTCCCCCAAATTGCTCTTGTGGCATATAGCCGTAAGTCCCCACCACGGTCATTGACCCACCTTCAGTCACTGCAGCCGTCTGTACCGAGCCAAAATCTACTAGATAAAGCTGACCTATACTATTACCAGACCGATTACTTAACAAAATATTGCTGGGCTTAATATCGCGATAAATCACAGGAGGCTGTCGCCCATGTAAATAGACCAGAATTTCTAAAAGCCTTTTGGCTAACTGCTTTAGTTCTGCTTCTGTAAAAGTACGCCCTGATTTTAAGTATTGCTCTAAAGTTTTTGCTGGGATATAGGTTTGTACTAGAGCAAACCCTTTGAAAGGAGGTGAATTTACCTCAAAATAGTCTAGATAACCAGGAATAGCGGGATGAGATAGGGATTTTAAGGTTTCTGCTTCACGCTCAAAAAGCTTGAGATCATCCCATTCAAAATCACTGCTGAAAGACAGTAACTTAACAACTACCAATTCACCAGTTAATAAATCGCGCGCTAACAGCGTTCGTCGTCCAGCTTTTTTTCCTAACTGCTGTTGTACTTCGTAGCGCTCACCTAATACTTGACTATTCATTATAATTACTTAATAACTAGCACTTTAAAATTTTTTGGTTAAATTTATTTACTTAAGGTAGAGGTGTAGGGGTCTAGTAGAACACCCAAACCTTACACCAAGTCGGTTTGTTGCTCCAAGATGTATCTGTGGTTCTGACTTAAAGCGTAGCAGCTTTCATGCAATCCGATTTTAAGAGCAAACATACAGAGAAACTGACTGACATTGCTGGCTTGCCTACACTGCTGAACCTTATATTTTTGATTCTATGCCTTCCCAACTTTGGCCTTATCTAACTCCTGGTATCCCAGATGAATTGTTTGAGCGCTTACCGGGAATCCCTTTAAGTAAGCGCGAAATTCGATTACTGTTGCTTGCTCAACTGCGTCTGTCTTCTGATACAGTATTGTGGGATATTGGTGCGGGGACAGGAACCATTGCGATAGAAGCAGGGTTATTGTGTCCAAATGCGCACATTATTGCAATTGAACGAGATGAAGAAGTTGCCAACCTTATCCGGCGTAACTGTGAGCTTTTTGGAGTAAAGAATGTTGAGGTTATTGAAGGTAGTGCTCCTGAATGTTTATATAACCTGAAACCAACACCTCACCGCGTCTGTATAGAGGGAGGACGCCATATGCAAGATATTTTGCAAGCGGTGTGGCGTTATTTGCTACCATCTGGTCGAGTGGTTGCCACAGCTGCTAATTTAGAGAGCCTGTATGCGATTTCTCAAAGCTTTGCCCATTTAAAAGCTACAAATATCGAGGTTGTACAATCGGCAGTGAACCGCTTGGAAACACGTGGGTCTTCTCAAACCTTTACTGCCGTCAATCCTATTTTTATCCTTAGTGGTGAGAAACTAGACAAATCTGAAGGATGAAAAATAAATAACACTTCTTAGCTCAAAGTTCATCCTTTATACTTCATATTCATAGCTATGCCTTGGTCTCGGATTTTTAGTGGAATTGTTGCGATCGCCATTGCCCTGTGTTCAACCGTCTTGGGGGGTTGGTATTTTACCCTCCTGTTTGGAGTTATTATCTTTTTGGGGCAAATGGAGTACTTTAATTTAGTAAGAGCCAAAGGCATGGCTCCTGCTGCCAAAACTACCATGTTTGTTAGCCAAGTCTTGCTTGTGATTTGTACTTTGGATGGTAGTTTAGCTGATGCCGTCATGCCAGTAGCAGGTACCTTTATTTGTTTTTACTTGCTATTTCAACCAAAAATGGCAACAATTGCGGATATCTCCGCTTCAATACTAGGTTTTTTTTATACGGGTTATTTGCCCAGCTACTGGGTACGCTTGCGAGCAATAAACAGTCTTGGGACTCAAAACCTACCTGTTGGGACTCAGTGGTCCAATAATTGGTTAGATTTTTTACAAAAACACGATTTTAATTCTATACCTCAAGGTTTAACAGCGACCTTACTCACTTTTTTATGTATTTGGGCTGCTGATATTGGTGCCTATACATTCGGTAAATTCTTTGGCAAAACACCTTTATCTGAAATTAGCCCTAAAAAAACTGTCGAAGGTGCCATTTTTGGGATCTTGGCTAGCGTTGTTGTCGGTGTGGCAGGTGCTTACTGGCTAAGATGGCCTGGAAACCCTTTTACTGGTCTAGCGTTAGGTTTACTGATTGGCATTGCTAGTATCTTAGGCGACTTGACTGAGTCAATGCTCAAACGTGATGCAGGTGTAAAAGATTCTGGACAGCTGATCCCAGGCCATGGTGGTATCCTCGACCGTACTGATAGCTATATTTTCACAGCTCCCTTAGTTTACTATTTTGTAACGCTTTTGTTACCACTGCTTGCAAACGCATGATGCTTTATTGGCTAAAGTCAATAAAGCGTTTTTACGGGACTCCAAGAGTTAGCATTTCTTGACATTTTCTGGTAGAAGTAATAATAAGTAGTCAAATAAGGTTAGGGTTCTAACTTTTGGGTTTGTCTTTTTAATCCAGAGCCTGCTATATTTCTATTGGCACAAGAAAAGCTGCATCTTCTAGTCTCAATTCTGCTTGTAATTCCATGGCATAAACAGTGAACTCACTGAAGTGGGATCTCTGTTTCCGCTAGGTAGCAAGTAGATGTTCTCGCTGTCAAAGCAATCATATGCAAAAAACAGATCTTTCTTCGCATGTAGAAGGGATGTCTGTGCTTTTAGTCTAGTCGCCCAAAAGTCTAGGTTGACTCAATTTTCAGTCACCTCATACCCATATACAGTACGTTGTAGGCAAAGGTCACAGCAAAAGCCGAATGGGAGAGGAAAAAACGATGCTAAATGAGAAACTCCAAGCTATTGACGTGACTCGAGCTGATAGTCGTCAGAAAATTCTTTGCAGACCACCCGTGTTAACAAGCTACGCAGCAGGGTGGCAGCGATTGAATCTCGAATATCACGTGCAACCAGCTTATGAGAGCCCTGAACATTATGCCACACATTATACGATCGTAATTCGCCTGAGAAACCTGCCACGGATTGAGAGGTGGCTAGACGAGTGCTATAAAAGTGAAAATTCTCTACAAGGTGATATCGCGCTAATTCCTCCCTATGCGATTCACAGGGCTATTACAACTCAAGAATCTGAGTTTATTGCTTTGACTTTGGACTCCGATAGTGTCTCAAACATCGCCTACGAATCGGTGAATCCAGATACTGTTGAGATCATACCACACTTCTCCAAATCCGACCCATTGATTTATCAAATTGGTCTTGCCCTCAAAGCAGCGCTGCAAGCAGATGGGTTAAGTAGTCGTCTCTATGCTGAATCCATGGCAACTGCATTGTCTGCACATCTGTTGCTACACTACTCTGCACCAAAACACATCATTTATGAATATCGAGGCGGTCTGCCCAAATACAAACTGCAACGGGTGATTGAATACATCATCGATCATTTGTCTGAAGATTTATTGCTGAGGGCGATGGCTCAGGAGGTTGGCATGAGCCAGTACCACTTTGCCCGCTTATTTAAACAATCCACAGGACTTTCACCGTACCAGTATGTGATTCAATGTCGCATTGAGCGTGCTAAGATGCTACTGCTAAAGAGTAAGCTCAAAATTTCTGAAATTTCTTCGCTAGTCGGTTTCGGTGATCAAAGCCAATTTACACGTCACTTCAAACGCCTGTTAGGAGTAACACCAAAAGAAATCCGCAAGAAGTAGCAACAATTTTCCAAAAAAGCAAGAATCAACTATACAGCAAGGATCAAGTTTATCTATCTTACTTATCAATAGAAATTTAAAGTGCCCTAACTATTTTGGCTAGTGGTATTCTGCACAGGCCGATCCCCATTTCATGACCCCCTTGAAAACGAGGTAAAGTTGTGACTCCTCTTAATTTTCTTATTTAGGAGGAGGTTATGGGCGATCAGAAATGACGTAAGTATTGTTGCGGTGACTTCAAAATACACCTGCATATGAAACTACTTCTGTTGCAGTTTACTACTACGTCTTTTTCTTGTCTTTCACAAGGATAACCTATGAAAAGTAGTACCGAACCCTACAGTACAGGAGGTTTTTATTCCTCTAATCTTAGTGTAACCCCAGAAGTCAGATCGCAACTCATCGATATCCTCAATCAAACCCTTGCAACTACGTTGGATTTGAAGTCTCAGGTTAAGCAGGCACAATGGAATATCACAGGTGCAAACTCATATCACTTGTACGAACTCTTTGATGAAATTGCGACAGAGTTGGAGGTGTGCATCGACCTCCTTGCTGAACGAATCACCAGCATGGGAGGGCTAGCAATGGGAACCACTCGGACTGTAGTCAGACAGTCTATTTTACCCGAATATCCTGTTCAGATGATGGAAAGTAAAGACCATGTGGTTTCCCTTGCAGAACGTTTAGCAATCTATGGCACTTTGCTATGGGAGAACATTGATCGCACTTCTGTACTGGGGGATTCAGATACCGCTTACCTTTACGCAGAAGTTTCTTTAGTAATTGACAAACGTCTATGGTTTTTTGATGCGCTAATTGTGAGTGCACACGTTGGACAGAATCAGCAAGTGTTGTCTCACAACTAAATGAGGGTAGAGGGGGTATGGGGCGTAGGGCATAGATTTAAAAATTCTGTCCCAACTCCTAACTCCTAACTCCTAAATCTTTTTTCCTAGGGATTGACGTTAATTTTTCCGCGACACTCCAGTTGTCCGGCGGTGAGAATGAGTTCTTGGATATCAACATCTGAACCAAGATCAATATAGTGTTTATTATTACTATTTTCTATTAAGTCTTCCGTATTATCTTTCCTGATTATTGGTATTAATTGTAGCTCATGATTACTGATTAGCTCCACCTCAACATGAATATTGAATTCAGTAAAATTGCCTACTTGTTCTGGGATGGCAATCAATATCAATTTATTTTTTTCAAAGTAAATTTTTTGGCAGTTGATAGACTTGGATTTTGAGCAGTGTTCTGGTACAAGTGTAACCAGTACATCATTTAAAGCAGTAGACAATAGCTCACTAGAAAGGGAGGCATTAAAATCTTCCTCGCTCTGGATCAGTTGGCCAGAAACTGAAACTGTCTCCAACAGTCTTAATGGATGACCTTTGAGTACAGAGCCAATATTAATATGAATATTTTCTGCAATCAGTTGAACTTGTGTAAGATGGAGTCCTTGATAGACAGCATGACTAGCACAAACCGATACCCACGGTATACAACCAGTGAGAATTTGGCGATCGCTTGCTCTAATCTCCACTTCTAGTTGGGAAACCTGGCTCACTTGTGATTTCAACCACACCTTGAATGCTGTAGTGAGTATAGTTGTAAATATCCGACCTTTTTTTGCACTTCTGGTTTGAGAACTTTTCTCTGGCATCTAACCCCTCTTTTTATGGGTCGCTTAAAAAATTTATCAACAAATAAGTTTTAACTGTAACATCAGGGCTGCAGAACCAGAAAATGTAAATGTGTTTCAATATTATTGAATAGATTAATAGTTAAACAAAGATTAAGTAATTCCACATGGAGGCGCGGTTACAAAAAATTCTTTCTCAGTGGGGTGTTGCCTCACGTCGTCAAGCTGAAGAGATGATTAAGCTTGAGCGCGTACGTATTAATGGACTAGTGGCACATTTAGGTCAAAAAGTCGATATTCAAAAAGATACAATTACTATTGATGGTAAGCCCGTTTCTACCATCAAGCGCCCAGCGTTAATATATCTGTTACTGCACAAACCCCCTGGAGTGGTTTCCACTTGCTACGATCCCCAAGGAAGAACAACCGTATTGGATCTACTTCCTGAAGAACTAAGATTGGGTCTCGGCATTCATCCAGTTGGCCGTTTAGATGCAGAGTCTACAGGAGCATTATTACTAACAAACGACGGTGACCTGACATTTGGGCTAACCCATCCGCGCCATAATATTCCCAAAATTTATCAAGTTTTGGTAAAAGGACATCCCTCTAAAGCAGCGTTGCAGATGTGGCGTCAGGGTGTGTTACTAGAGGGTAAAAAAACAAGACCAGCGCAGGTGAAAGTCATAGAAAAATTTACTTCTTCTAGCCGTTTAGAAATTCTTTTAAAGGAGGGAAGGAATCGCCAAATTCGTCGTGTAGCCGAACTGTTAGGATACCCGGTGATTAAGCTACATCGCAGTGCAATAGGTCCAATTCAATTACACGTTCCTACAGGGGGCTATCTACCAGAAGGTGACTATCGTCACCTAGAAGAGCATGAAATTCGCTTTTTACAGCAGCAAATAAACAAATTTCCATAAGAGATTAATACTGGTTAAGGAGCATATTCAAACATGATGTGGCAAATTCAGAAGGAACAGCATGAGCTAACTCCTTCTTTAGAGCAACAAAGAGCCGAAAAATTAGCAGAAATTGGTGCTCAACTTTGGACCTCGCGCTTAGAACAGGGTTTCTCGTTGGAAGAAATGGTGATCTCCACTAAGATTCCCAGGCGATTGTTACAGGCAATTGAAGAAGGTAATTTAGCAGAACTACCAGAACCAGTTTATATTCAAGGTTTGATCCGACAATTTGCCGATGCGCTAGGCTTTAACGGAGCAGAGTTGTCTAGTAGCTTTCCTATCGGTTCAAGTCGAGTCAACCTTAAACCAAGCTGGAAAAGCAGACCATTGGGCCAATTACGTCCTCTCCATCTTTACGTACTGTATATAGTATTGATTGTCTGCTCTGTCAGTGGATTATCCCAGCTATTGAATACTGCTACCTGGCAACTTAGTCATACCCAAAGCAAACAATTGCGACAAACAGAAAATCTACAATCCACAGCTATCGAAAAACCACAGTCCCAAATTCTTCAACTTGACAAATATATCGTTAGTAGTAGCAACGACACTGATCATGTAGAGATTGGTGTCACATTAAAAGAGAAATCTTGGATTCGAGTCGTAGCCGACGGCAAAGTCACCTACGAGGGTGAATTACCAGAGGGAACTCATCGCATTTGGAAAGCTCAAGAACAACTAACTGTTAGAGCTGGAAATGCTGGAGGTGTATTAGTCAGTATCAATCAGGAAAAAGCCAAGCAAATGGGAGAACCAGGAACAGTTAAAGAAGTCACGATCGCAGCAAACACGAAGTCTTAAAAGATTGGGGAGTAGGGAGTGGGGAGGAGTTCCTCCCCATTCCTAACCCTGCTACACTCCTCACTTGTTCTGAGGCGCACGTCCATAAAGTGTCGTGAGAACTCTGAGGCGATTGCTCAATTCCTTAGTCAAAACACCTGGTCGATAAGACCAATCCCAGTTTCCATCGGCTTTGCTTGGGAAATTCATTCTTGCTTGAGTGTCTAACCCTAAAATATCTTGTAAAGGGATAATTGCCTGATTCGCTACAGAACTTAAAGCCAGTCTAATTAAATCCCAATGGATACCTTCGGGACTCAAACAACCCAGATAAAGCAGCAGATTTTGTTTTTCGTAATCTGACGCTTTATTGAACCAACCTACAGTTGTATCGTTGTCATGAGTCCCAGTGTAGACAATAAAATTCCGCTCACAATTGAAGGGTAAAAATGGATTCTCTGGACCACCATTAAAGGCAAACTGCAAGATTTTCATGCCGGGAAATTCATATTTGTCTCGCAGTGCTTCTACCTCTGGCGTAATTTCTCCTAAATCTTCCGCCATCACTGGTAGCTTGCCTAATTTATGTTTAATAGCCTCAAACAACTGTTCTCCAGGCGCTTTAATCCATTCTCCGTTGATTGCGGTTTCTTCCCCTTTTTTCACAGCCCAGTAAGCTTCAAAACCTCGGAAATGATCAATGCGAATGACATCTACATAATCCAGCATTGCTTCAAAGCGACCAATCCACCATTCAAAGTCTTGCTTTTGTAATTCTTCCCAGTTATAAACTGGGTTACCCCACAATTGACCAGTGACACTAAAGTAATCTGGTGGGACTCCTGCCATCAATGCGGCTTCCCCGGTTTGTTCGTCTAGGGCAAAGATATTGGGATTAGACCAAACATCAGCACTATCATGAGCTACGTAAATGGGGATATCACCAATAATGTGAATACCGCTCATATTGGCATAGGTCTTCACTTCCGACCATTGACGGAAAAATTCAAATTGAATAAATTTGTGATAAAAAATTTCAGCACTTAGTCGTCGTCGTGCCTGTTCCAATGCTTCTGGTTTACGTCTAGCAAATTCAGGCTCCCAGGTATACCAGCTTGTGCCCTCATGATCATCTTTGAGAGCCATATATAAAGCAAAATCATCTAGCCAATAGGCTTTGCTATCACAAAAACCGGCAAATTCTGTTTGCTGTAAAGGAGTAGCATTCGCTTTAAAGTTATTGCAAGCTTTTTTTAGCAAAGGTATTTTAGTGTACACTACACTCTCAAAATCCACTTTTTCTTCTGGAAAATGAGGTAAATGAGCGAAATCTTCGTCACTTAGTAAACCTTGATCCCGAAGTTTTTCTGGGCTAATTAACAGAGGGTTACCAGCCATAGCTGAATATGACGCGTAGGGAGAATTGCCATATCCAGTTGGTCCTAAAGGCAGAACTTGCCAATATTGCTGATAGCTTTCTCTGAGGAAATCAATGAAGCGATAGGCTTCTAAGCCTAAATCTCCAATACCAAATCGGCTGGGAAAGGAAGTGGGATGTAGTAAAACACCACTAGATCTTGGAAAAGGCATAAATAATGTGAAATATAGGAGTCCACAATCCAATCGAATCTATCACAGAACAGGAGCTAGGAGTGTTATTAGTGAGTGGTTAGTTATTAAGAAGGTTGTTACAAAATCTGAAAAACTTGTATTGTTAATCATTTGTCGTTAATCATTTATCATTTGTTCACAAAGGATAATTGACAAAACATAAACGAGGATCAATACAGTTATGTTTATTTGCAACTAGTTACTTAACCACTAAAATAAATAACTATGAATTACCGCAATCCTGTTCCGACAGTTGATATCATCATCGAATTGGGCAACCATCCTCATCGACCAATAGTGTTAATTGAGAGACATAATCCACCTTTAGGTTGGGCTATTCCTGGCGGTTTTGTTGACTATGGAGAATCTGTCGAAGTCGCAGCACGGCGTGAGGCTTTGGAAGAGACGGGCTTACAGGTGGAGTTGATTGAACAATTCCACGTCTATTCTGATCCCAGCCGTGATCCCCGTCAGCATACGATTAGTATTGTCTTTTTAGCTGCCGCTACAGGAGAACCACAGGCTGGCGATGATGCTAAGGGTATAGGAATTTTTGAACCTTGGCACATACCTAGTCATTTGTGTTTTGATCATGATAAGATTCTGCGGGATTATTGGCGATATCGGCATTATGGGATATGTCCAAGGATAGATTGATTGATGAGTAAAAGAGTCATTCGTACTGAAAAAGCACCTGCACCAGTGGGACCTTATAATCAAGCGATCGCTGCTTCTGGTCAAATGATTTTTGTCGCCGGACAAATTCCTCTTGATCCCACCAGAGGAGTGATTGTTGGTGAAGGGGATGTCACACAGCAAACTGAACAGGTTATGGCAAATTTAGAAGCAATTCTGACAGCGGCTGGAGCGAAGTTTCAAGATGTTGTAAAAACAACAGTCTTTTTGGCTAATATGAATGACTTTGCCGCAATGAATGCAGTTTATGCCAAATATTTCGATGAAGATACAGCACCCGCACGTGCATGTGTTGAGGTATCCCGTTTACCTAAAGATGTTTTGGTAGAGATTGAGTGTATCGTGGTCGTATGAGGTTTGGGTGTGTAGCCTAAGCTTTTGTAGGCTCGATGTAGCCTTGTAAGTTTTCCGGCTCAAACTGACGCAAAATACGGGTAGCCTTAGGAATTAATTCTTCAGACCCTTTGAATATGAGCAGGTACTTACCCTCATTCAGACGGTTGCGGTATGGTAACGCATCTCCGCTACCTACTGTCAACCCAACTCCACCGCCAATTAAGTAGGCACCCAAAGCACCAGCGGCAGATCCCAAAAGTCCACCAATGAGATGATTCACAAGGCTGCCAATTGGAAGTATCTCAATGCCTGTCAAAACATTAAAAATGTAACCTGCCACAAAACCGAAAGGGATCAATAAACTTGACAAGCGGCGTGCCCCTTTCTTTGCTTGCTGATTAGGATCAATTAGCCCATACTCATCAGGATTTTTGTAGCCTTGACCTACAATGTCAATTTGATTGGTAGGCAAGCCTTCTTTTTCTAAGGCAGAATAAGCTTGTTCTGCCTGTGTCCGATCTGGTAGAACAGCAACAAGATAATTCATGATGTGATCCTGGCGTGATCGCCATATCATTGTTTCGATTAACAGAATCAGTCATCCACTTTTTTAGCAAGTGAATTTACTCTGACTACCTGTTCTTAAAACTTTAAGTATGAGCACAGGAAAAAACTTCAATCCAGGGAATGAAGTTGGACAAAGAACCCTAGTTTCCCAAATGTTAAGAGGTTCTGATTAATACTGATAGTCCAGGAGTGATTAATTTTGCACTTAATCTACTTTGTGATTGCGACTTCTTGCTGCTGCTCAACCTTATTATCAGTGAAATGTTTGTCAATAAGCACAGGAACCTGTCTAGCCTTAACCTGACTGTAGCGAGTTTTGTCTGGCATAACCAAGTTAGGTCCAGCTTTGCAATTTTTCATGCAGCCAGTGCCTTTGATAGTCACGTGTGAATCTAAATTGCGATCGCTCAAAGCGGCATTGAGTGCTTGACAAACTTCTTGACCACCGCGTTTCATACAATCAGATTTCTGACACACCAAAATTGTGGCTTTTTTCACCTTGGTGTTATTAGATGATGAGTCATGGGTTTGAGGAAGCAAAGTTTCGCTATCAGTTTTGTAGCGAGTTGTCATCACCCGCTCAGCTTTCAGTTTAACTTCGCCTGTTTTGAGATCTTGCTTTTTTTCACCTACCACTTGTAGCCAAGTACCTGGTGGTAACCGCAAGTCAAAAGCTGCCCGTAAATGTTTAGCTAGTTTAACGTAACATTCTCCTTCAGCAGTAGCTAACAGCAGACCTTTGAGTTTATAACCATCTTTAATTACAAAATCAAGCAGCTGTCCTTCTAGACAAAACTCTGACACTTCAGTTGTGTATGATTTACTCATTTTTTATAGTGTTTTTTTAACTAAGACAAGTCATAAAGCTTTTAAATTTAACTATCAGTGGCTATTCCGCCAGCATCGTTCAAGAGTCCAAACTAGGTCTTGGCGTACAGCACTGAGCTGCCGCATAACACTCCAAAGTTGAACTGCTGCTGTAGGGTTAGTAATTTCAACTGTTAATGCCTGGTTAGTATCACACCAACAAGAAATGCCTAACTCCTGTAAGCGGTGATAAACTTGCCAGCGATCTGCCCAACTTACCTCAACACTCTGTGTAAACTGTGCCTGTGAAATTGATGGTTTCAAGATAATCCTCCTTAAAGTGCAACAATCTTGCAACAACGACTCCGCACTGATTCTGGTGAAAGTGCTCACTAGTGCGAATTTACTTTCCTTTACATAGGATAACGCAAGTGCAAATTTTTCTCAATAAATTCCAGAAAAAAAATCTCCACACTTTACCATACCCTTTGCTGCATAAGCTTTCTGGGAACTGAAGAAGAGGGAAAAACAGGAAAGATTGCTGATGAGGAGACAAGGGAAGGGGGATAAGGGAGATAAGGGAGACAAGGGAGACAAGGGAGATAAGGGGGACAAGGGAGATAAGGGGGACAAGGGAGATAAGGGAGACAAGGGGGACAAGGGGGACAAGGGGGACAAGGGAGGAAAGATACTCTCTCTATCCATGCCCCATTCCCTACCCCCAAGTCAAAAAATCACAAAGAAGAAATCAAGCCCAGCCTCCTACATAAAGTCTTTTTTTCTTGACTATTGATAATTTTTTTTATTTTTGTAGTAAAAAATAAAAATTCTGCAATGTTAATTGCGATTGCTTTTATTTTTTCGATGTTAAGATGTAGAGACCAAGCAGTTAATAAGTATAACTGTCAAAAAGCGAGGAAAAGATGTCTGAAACACAAACTTTGTTACGCAATTTCGGTCATGTTTATGACAATCCAGTACTGCTTGATAGCAGTGTAACTGCGCCAGTTTGTGAAGGATTTAACGTTGTTCTAGCTAGCTTTCAAGCACTTTACTTACAATATCAAAAACACCATTTTGTTGTTGAAGGTGCAGAATTTTACTCACTTCATGAATTCTTCAATGAAAGTTATAAAGAAGTACAAGATCATATTCATGAAGTAGGAGAACGCTTGGATGGACTAGGTGGCGTGCCAGTCGCTACCTTCAGCAAATTAGCAGAATTATGCTGCTTTGAGGCAGAAGCAGATGGTGTTTACTCTTGCCGTCAAATGGTGGAAAATGACCTGAGGGCAGAACAAGCAATGATTAACCTGATTCGACGTCAAGCGGCTCAAGCAGAGAGTTTGGGCGACCGTGGTACAAGATATTTGTACGAAAAAATTCTGTTAAAAACTGAGGAAAGAGCTTACCATTTAAGTCACTTCCTTGCAAAAGACAGCTTAACAATTGGGTTTGTTTAAACCACTCTTATCATTCACAATACTTATTATTTAGAGTAGTCAATCTAGATTGAACAAAGCTAGACGAGCTATGGCTTAAAAATTCTGATTATGGCAGAAAGAAGTACGATAAATCTTTCTGCCATTTTTAATACAAAAAAACAATATTAGTATATTTTAGTCGTAAAAATTAAGTAATTATAAATTTATTGACTATAAAGAGAACAATACAAGTCGAGTAAAGTATTCACATTTTTTTATTGAAAGTAGAGCATGGTGAATAGAAAAATTCATATGATACTCTAAAATTAGATGACAAAAAAGAAGAAAAATCTAAAGAAATAGAATGAAAAAACTATATTCATTATCTTATTCCTTAACTTATTAACCAGAAAGGAAACTCTCAGGCACCTCTGTTCCGACTATTTTAGATGTCAGAGAACCTAGAAGAGTTAATAATGAATAGCATAAGTTGTAGGTAAAGACGCTTAAAATAATCAAAATTTGTATTCTTTCACTCTAAGGCAACAACTATGCCCCGCCGCGACGACATCAGAAAGATCCTGCTACTAGGGTCTGGTCCAATAGTGATTGGACAAGCTTGTGAATTTGATTATTCTGGAACCCAGGCTTGTAAAGCATTGCGAGAAGAAGGTTATGAAGTGGTGTTAGTAAACTCTAACCCTGCCACAATTATGACCGACCCAGAAACAGCTGATCGCACCTATATTGAGCCGCTAACACCAGAATTGGTTGAGAAAATTATCGCTAAGGAACGTCCCGACGCTTTACTACCAACAATGGGAGGACAAACAGCCCTTAACCTTGCTGTGGCTCTAGCCAAAAATGGGGCGTTAGCAAAATATGATGTGGAGTTAATTGGTGCCAAGCTTCCGGCAATTGAGAAAGCTGAAGACAGAAAACTGTTTAACGAAGCAATGGCGAAAATTGGAGTGAAAGTTTGTCCTAGTGGTACAGCAGCATCACTAGAGGAAGCTAAGGCGATCGCTCAAGAAATTGGAACCTATCCTCTCATCATTCGCCCTGCCTTCACCTTAGGTGGTACTGGTGGTGGTATTGCATACAACGAAGAAGAATTTGCAGAAATGGCACAAGCTGGTTTAGATGCTAGTCCTGTGTCGCAAATTCTCATTGACCAGTCTTTATTAGGTTGGAAAGAGTATGAACTAGAAGTGATGCGGGATCTAGCAGATAACGTTGTGATTATCTGTTCTATCGAAAATCTTGATCCGATGGGTATCCATACTGGAGACTCAATCACCGTTGCCCCAGCCCAAACTCTGACTGATAAAGAATACCAGCGGCTGCGTGATATGGCAATTAAAATTATCCGCGAAATAGGTGTGGAAACTGGTGGTTCTAACATTCAGTTTGCTGTCAATCCTGTCAATGGGGAAGTCGTAGTGATTGAGATGAACCCCCGTGTTTCCCGCAGTTCTGCTTTGGCTTCTAAAGCAACTGGTTTCCCTATTGCTAAAATGGCGGCAAAGCTAGCCGTCGGCTACACCCTAGATGAAATAAATAACGATATCACCAAAAAAACTCCAGCCTCTTTTGAGCCGACAATTGATTATGTGGTGACAAAAATTCCCCGATTCGCCTTTGAAAAGTTCCCTGGCGCTGAACCAGTATTAACAACGCAAATGAAGTCGGTTGGGGAAGCCATGGCCATTGGGCGAACCTTTAACGAGTCTTTTCAAAAGGCGTTACGTTCCTTAGAAACTGGGCGTGCTGGTTGGGGTTGCGATATTAAAGAAAAATTACCTAGTGGTGATCAAATTCGTGCTCAGCTGCGGACACCAAATCCTGAGCGGATATTTGCTGTCCGTCACGCTATGCAGTTAGGAATGAGTGTCGAGGAAATCTACGAGTTAACAGGCATTGACCTCTGGTTCCTAGATAAAATGCAACAACTGCTGGAAGTGGAAAAATTCTTGAAGCGGACACCGTTGCAGCAATTGACAAAAGAGCAATTGTATGAAGTAAAACGTCAAGGCTTTAGCGATCGCCAAATTGCTTTTGCAACAAAAACTACTGAAGATGAAGTCCGGCTATATCGGCAAAAATTGGATGTCATCCCAGTTTACAAAACAGTAGACACTTGTGCTGCTGAATTTGAAGCATTCACTCCTTACCACTATTCGACCTACGAAGGACAGACGGAGGTCATACCAACAACCAAGCCCAAAGTGATGATTTTAGGCGGTGGTCCTAACCGCATTGGTCAGGGAATTGAATTTGACTATTGTTGTTGTCACGCTGCTTATGCGCTCAAAGACGCAGGCTATGAGACGATTATGGTCAACTCTAACCCGGAGACAGTCTCGACAGATTATGATACGAGCGATCGCCTTTACTTTGAGCCATTGACTAAAGAAGATGTGTTAAACATCATAGAGGCAGAAAATCCTGTTGGCATCATTGTTCAGTTTGGTGGCCAAACACCATTAAAGTTAGCAGTTCCATTACAGGAGTATTTAAAGGAAGTAGAGAAGAACTCATCTGCACTCCTCACAAAAATTTGGGGGACCTCGCCAGATTCAATTGACATGGCTGAAAATCGGGAGCGATTTGAGCAGATTCTTAAATCGTTAAATATTGCCCAACCGTTGAATGGTATCGCTCGCACAAATGAGGATGCTCTAGTTGTTGCTCAACGTATTGGTTACCCGGTGGTAGTGCGTCCTAGTTATGTTTTGGGTGGACGGGCTATGGAAATTGTTTACTCCGATGCTGAGTTAGAACGCTACATGACCTTTGCGGTACAAGTAGAACCGGAACATCCCATTCTGATTGACAAGTTCCTGGAAAATGCCATTGAAGTGGATGTGGATGCCATATCTGACAGCACTGGCCGAGTTGTGATTGGTGGTATTATGGAACACATTGAGCAAGCAGGGATTCACTCAGGAGATTCAGCTTGTTCTTTGCCTTCTATTTCCCTATCATCAGCAGTTCTTGATCAAATTCGTACCTGGACAGTGCAACTGGCGCAGGCACTTAATGTAGTAGGGCTAATGAATATTCAGTTTGCTGTTAAAGCAACAGATGAAATCACCAATTCAATAGATGCATTATCCTCTACAGAAGCTGTTTCTAATGCCCAAGTTTACATTCTAGAAGCCAACCCCCGCGCATCTCGCACAGTGCCGTTTGTGTCTAAAGCGATCGGTGTGCCATTAGCAAAACTGGCATCCCTGATTATGGCCGGTAAAACTTTAGAGGAACTGGGTTTTACTCAAGAAGTCATACCATCCCATATTGCAGTCAAAGAAGCCGTATTACCTTTTAGTAAATTCCCCGGTACTGACACAATCTTAGGACCAGAAATGCGCTCTACGGGTGAGGTCATGGGTATCGACATCGATTTCGGACGCGCTTTTGCTAAGGCAGAACTGGCAGCTGGTGAACGTTTACCTTTAACAGGAACAGTGTTTGTGTCCATGAACAATCGTGACAAAGCTGCTGCAGTTCCTGTAGTAAAGGAATTTATTGATTTAGGCTTTTCTGTCATGGCAACTGAGGGTACTCGTCGTACCCTTCAACAGTATGGGTTAGATGTTGAGTTAGTGCTGAAACTCCATGAAGGCCGTCCTCATGTCCTAGATGCAATTAAAAACCATAAAATACAACTCATCATCAATACACCCTCTGGTGAAGAAGCCCAATCAGATGCTAGGCTCATCCGTCGAACAGCCTTAACTTACAAAATCCCCATTATTACTACTGTTGCTGGGGCAAAAGCCACTGTTGCGGCTATCCGTTCTTTACAAAACACAACTTTAGATGTGAAAGGGATTCAGGACTACAGCATTTGAAATCTTCCCCACCAAGCGCCAAGGGTGAGGGTGGGGATTTTTTTTATTTACTGATTGGGACAAGGGGGACAAGGGGAGCCAGTGCGGTCTTGGGGTCTCCCCAAGTGGAGCAACTGGCGTGGACAAGGGGAGCCAGTGCGTTGGGGAGCCAGCGCGCGACTGGCGTCCGGCTTCGCCGACTTGAAGCAACTGGCGTGGACAAGGGAAGGGGGGTTTAGCTCTCAGGGTTGGCTGAGTGGACTATGAGAGCAATAGCTTATGAATATTACTAGAAATTTTTAACTAATCCTAACAATTCTCAGAAAGTTTATTACCTATAATTTCAGATATCTCTATGTGAAAAAGCCTTCTAGGCATTCTGGGGGCGAATAGCAAGCTGAAATAAATCTATAAAAGTCCCAAAATTCAAACATGGCAGGTATTCAATTAATTTTCATAAATGTTAAGATTAGTAATAATGCAAAAATATACAAAAAATGTTTGAATGAACACTTTTTATCTAACTTTGGATACTAGAGAGAGAAGAAAAAAACCTGTAGTGTGACTCAGTTATGAACCTAACCAAGTTGTGCTTATTTATCAGTTCAAGTCAGGAAAATGTTTCAATTTATACCATAATTTCTAAATTAATGGGCTAGCACCTTTATAAAGGTATCTCTCAGTTAAAGACCGTAAGTACAAAACCCATCATTACCAAAGAGTAGCGCCATGAAGACCGCTCAGACAGCCACAGACCTCGTGCGGACTTATCTGCGAGAGATTGGTCGTGTACCACTCTTAACCCATGAAGAAGAGATTTTTTATGGCAAACAGGTGCAGCGTTCAACTAGCTTGCACGAAGTGAGGGAGTTTCTGACTACACAGTTGGGTCGTAACCCAACTATAGAAGAGTGGGCACAAGCAACAAAGCTAGAACCAGCAGAACTAAATGATGCGATCGCTGACGGAGAAATTGCGAAACGCAAAATGGTAGAAGCCAATCTGCGGCTAGTTGTCTCAGTTGCCAAAAAGTACATTAAGCGCAATGTCGATCTACTGGACTTGATTCAAGAAGGTAGCATTGGCATGCAACGAGGTGTAGAAAAGTTTGACCCTACCAAAGGCTATAGATTTTCTACCTATGCCTATTGGTGGATTCGCCAAGCTATCACCCGTGCGATTGCTGAAAAAGGTCGCACTATTCGGTTGCCTATCCACATTACCGAAAAACTAAACAAGATTAAAAAGGCTCAGCGACAATTATCTCAAAGATTGGGACGAGCTCCAACAGTTTCTGAGCTAGCTGAGGAACTAGAATTGACCCCAAAACAGGTAAGGGAGTATCTGGAAAAAGCACGTGTGCCATTATCCCTTGATTTACGGTTGGGAGATAACTATGACACTGAACTGGGAGAAATGTTGGAGGATGAAAGTGCTTCACCAGAAGAGTTTGTGACGCAATCTTCTCTATCTTATGACTTAGACTGCTTGATGTCAGAACTGACTCCACAGCAGAAAGAAGTTATTTCCTTGCGCTTTGGTTTAACTGATGGGCAAGCACTTACTCTTGCAAGAATCGGTGAGATCCTACATATCAGTCGTGAACGAGTACGGCAAATTGAACGGGAAGCTTTATCCAAACTTCGCAAGTCGAAAGCTGGTATCGATGAGTATCTGGCAAGTTAGTGATTAGTCACAACATGACTAATGGTGCGAAAATCCGTTGAACTTGGTACGGTTACACCGACTTCTGTCTAAAGGCTAATCTGTTACATTTATTGACAGGAACAGATAGAACATAGCTGAGTCAATTACACCACAACCATTCAACCATTTGAGTCACTTAACACGACATCTTAGGAGAAGGTAAAGTGAACAACCCATCTAACAGAGTTTCAGAATTCTTTAACGGTGAGTCAGAAACTGGAAACCTACTGTGGCAGTACGTTAAATCCTTAAGTCCAGAAACAGTCAGCCAATTATCCAAGCCAACCTCTACAGAAGTTTTCCAAGTAATGGAACGGAACATTGTAGGGCTATTAGGAAATTTACCATCGGAGCATTTTGGTGTGAGTGTCACCACCAGTCGGGAAAATCTTGGTCGGCTTCTTGCATCTGCTATGATTAGCGGTTATTTCTTGCGTAACGCTGAACAAAGAATGAACTTTGAAGTAGCGCTACAAGGAACCGATAGCAATCACCTGGAAACTGACGAGTGATGACAAATTTGCTAATAGGGGTTAGAGATTGTTGGTTTTGTGTCTTGTCACAGCCAAATAGAAAACAATCCAGAAGAGTTCTAAATCAGAGCTTAACAGCCTCCCTCCCCTTAACTAGAGGGGAATCTCTACCTCTTCAACAGAGGAGGGAGCCTTTAAAGATAACTAGGTGACTAAAAACATTTAATTGTATTTTGCCTCTATTTAAAAGAGGTCGTTAAAGAATTAAACATATTTTACGATTTGTAATAAAATACCAGCTCGGCAGACTATCTTGATTTCTGCCGAGCTTTGTTTTAAGTCCTTTGTGAATTGTTGGCTTGTAGTTGTTTTTCTCATCACCCACGACCTATGATCGAAACCTCTGGTGTTCCACCCCATAAAATTATTGGTGTTGCTATCATTTGGAATGAACAAGGAGAAATTCTCATTGATCGTCGTCGCCCTAAAGGAGTCATGGGCGGTTTGTGGGAATTTCCAGGAGGCAAAATCGAGAAGAGTGAAACTGTTGAACAGTGTATTAAAAGAGAAATTTATGAAGAACTAGGAATAGACATTGAAGTAGGTGAGCGTTTGATTACCATTGATCACACTTACACCCATCTGCGTGTTACCCTCGTGGTGCATCACTGTCGTCATCTTTCAGGTACTCCCCAACCTCTAGAATGTGATGAAGTTCGCTGGGTTAGTTTAGAGGAGCTATCACAGTTTACTTTTCCTGAGGCTAATGTTCAAATTATCGAGGCATTGCAACAGAACAAAGAATTCATCTGATTAGTTTGGATAAACTGGTAAGGTGAAGTGAAACCATGCACCACCACCAGGAGACGAGTCTACCCAAATTTGACCGTAGTGAGCGCGGACAATACGCTGACACAAACACAGTCCAATGCCATACCCGTCTGTTGCTTCATCTCGTTTCAACCGGAATTTGTGCTCAAAAACACGCTCACGGTTTTCTTCTGGAATTCCAGGACCAGTGTCTCCAATACTAAATTGAATTTTTTGAGTAGTGCGATGAAGACCAGATACGATGATGCTACCACCCTCTGGTGTGTATTTGATAGCATTGTCTAACAAGTTTATCAACACTTGGCGTATCCGCTCTGGATCTGCATAAACGCAGGGTAAGTCCTGTGGGATATCTTTTTTAATTTTGAGGGATTTGGCTATGTAGCGATCGCGCAATTCTGCTAGTCCTTCTTGACAAAGCTCCCCCAGTTGCACCTTTTGCGGTTGAATAGGAAGTTCGCTTTCATTGTTACGACCTACCTGCAAAAGGTCAGTGATCATCTTGTCTATTATCTTTGTTTGACTACGAGCTTGTTTAAACAGATGCACCGTAGTAGCAGGTGTCAACCGCCTAAATACACCTTTTTCCGGATTATAGTTAGACTGGAGAGTATCTATAGCAATTGCCGTTGCAGTGAGGGGATTGCGGAGGTCATGGGCTAACATAGCAATCACTCGATCTTTAAACTGCAGTTGCTCTTGGAGTTTTTCGTTCTCCTGTTTCAAGCGAAAAACTTCATCAGAAAGTCTCATCACTTCCGCTGAAACTGCAATAGAGTGAATTGAGGATGAGGACTCCCGAACACGACCATTTTCCTCTGTATTTTCTTGTAAATCACTCTGTAACTTCAAGTAAGCATCTACTGCTGCTTGCCAACGAGGCCACCAATTTTTAATTTCAGCAACGATATTACTTCCCGCCAGTGTTTGTCTGGGCTCAGGATGGATTTTAATTAAAGCAGGTGTTGCTACCAGTTTGAAATGTTCGGCCAGATAAGGTTGTTGCCCAACCTCAATAATTTGCAATTCAAATTTGTATTCAGCCTCCAATTCTTTCAAGTAAGCACGAATTCGCTGCACTTGTTGTCGGGACTTTGGGCGTCCATCAACAAAAAGTAGCAGTTGGAGTGGGGCTTCAGAAGAAGTAGGCTGATCTTGAGAAACTAGCATGTAATCGTGTTTCAGCACAGGTAAAAAACTGAAGAGGCTTTACAGAAATTGGAATTTACGCTCCGTTATTGATGTCATAGTTATTCTTTTTTTTCAATTTAATATCTATTTTAGATTTTTCAGTCTCCGATCCCACAAGCTTTTTTGACAATGAACAGTTAGCCTTGAACAGTTAGCAATTTCCTTGATCTTGGGTAAGGATTCCTTATATTTGTGAGCCTATACCGTCTTGAGAACCTATAAGGACAGAGCTAAATTCCCCCACTGTATGCCTTTTCACTGATAACTGTTCACTGATAACTGATAACTGACTGTCTGCGCTAGGGTAGGAATAGACACTCAAATTTTGATTTCCTGTGCTGCACCGTCAACGTCCAGCTATCTTGATCAGTTTAGCTGTTTTACTTACTTCGCTAACAGCTTGTTCCAATAACCCAGTCGCCAAGAACCTTGAGCAATCTTTGGCGGCTGATTCTAGATTGAAAGATAACCCAGTTGTGTTTGGCGCTAATAACCAACGCGAACAGCAAAATCAGCAAAATCAGCAGCAGGCGACAGTTCAGTTGCCAACTGATTTTCCTAAAGAGATTCCCCTCTATCCCAATGCTAACCTGCAAGAAGTCAAACCTTCTAGTGGCTCAGACAGTAGTGTCTCAACTCGCTGGTTAAGTTCTGATCCAAGCAATTTAATTTCTAGCTATTATCAACAACAGCTCCAAGGCAATAGCTGGCAGATTTTGCCGCAGCCAAACGATCAACAGGGAGGCATTTTAGAGGCACGACGGAATGATTTACTGGTAAAAATTTCTACTCAACCAAAATCAATCATTGATCCTGTCACTAAGCAACCGCAAACAAAAACTGAACTCCTCATTGACTACACACGCAACGCCTCAGCAACTGCCCAAGCCTCCCCAACTCCTGAGACTCAAACAACTCAAACTCCCACTGGTCAGGCTTCCCCAACCCCTAACGCCCAAACAACTAATGAGACTGTTCCACAACCTACTAATAATTCACAGACTGCTGGTTCAGTACCACAACAAGACGCGACAACACAGGCAAGTAGTTCGGATACAAAGAATACAAATGCACCTGAAGCTCAGGAGTTTAGCGATCTGAACACAGCACCGCCAGAATTTCGGCCCTATATACAAGACTTAGCTGTGTTAGGTGTATTACCTGCACAAGAGAATGCAGCAAAGGGCAATAGCACAGCAAAAAGTCTGTTTGAACCCAACAAAATCATTACCCGTCAAGATTATGCACGTTGGCTAGTTGCTGCGAATAATGCTATGTATGCTAACAATCCAGCGAAGCAGATCCGCTTAGCATCGCAAACTGCTCAACCAGCTTTTAGTGATGTGCCTAAAACAAATCCAGATTTCGGTGCAATTCAAGGACTTGCTGAAGCAGGGTTAATTCCTAGCCCTTTATCTGGAGATTCTACAGCAGTTTTATTTCGTCCTAATGCACCCTTAACACGTGAACAATTGATTTTGTGGAAAGTCCCTCTCGATACCCGTCAAGCATTGCCAGCTGCTAACTTAGACACAGTCAAGCAAACTTGGGGTTTTCAAGATGCAGCAAAAATTGACCCCCAAGCGTTACGGGCTGTGTTGGCAGATTTCCAAAATGGCGAAAAATCTAACATCCGTCGGGTATTTGGTTATACAACCATATTCCAGCCTAAAAAAACAGTGACGCGCTCTGAAGCTGCGGCTGCTTTATGGTATTTCGGCACTCAAAGTGAAGGAATATCAGCTCAAGAGGCTTTGAAGTTAAAGCGATCGCCAAGCTAATGCTTGATGATTTCCTGGATATTTTTAACAAAAATTTATAATCGACAACGACAATATTTGAGTAAAATCACGTAAATAAAGGAGCAATCCAAGTTGTTACGTAACTAGTACCAATTAGAAAAGATGCAAAACTAGCAGTCTTAAAACGCTTTTAGACGCTTATAAGCATAATTCTAACATACTAAAAATAATATAGAGATTGGTATAAAAACATAACATCTAGGCTGATCTGCTCTCTCTTCGTTTGTCAAAGTTGCTCGACAACCAAAATACCAGGATAAAACAAGCATGAGAAAACAACTTGTAGGGGCAGGATTTGTTCTTTTGTCTTTCATGTTGCCAGTGAAAGCTTCCGCTGCAAATTTTGACAAGCTATACGTATTTGGCGATAGCCTTTCTGACACTGGCAATGTTTTCAATGTCTCTGGAGGACAAGTCAATCCAACACAAGCTTTTAATCCAGATCCACCCTTCTTTCAAGGACGTTTTTCAAATGGTCCGGTTTGGGTAGACTATGTTGGAAATCAGCTAGGATTAACCCCCACATTAGTAACCAATCTCTCAAGTACAACAGTTCCAACCCAAGGTATTAACTATGCCTTTGGCGGTTCTAACTCTGGTCTGGATAATGCCTTTGTTTCTGGTATACCCGGTGTACTAGCACAAGTTGGTCTATATACACAAAGTTTACAAACAAGCAAACAAACCGCCGACCCAAACGCCATCTACGCTATTTGGGCGGGTGCTAATGATTATTTGTTTGGTAACGGGGCTAATGCAAATCAGACAGTCAAAAATATATCAGATTCAGTAACTTTACTTGCCCAAGCTGGTGCTAAAAATATTGTGGTCTTTAATTTGCCAGATTTGGGTAAGATTCCCTATGCGTTTGCCAACGGCATTTCAAGCCAGTTAACAACTCTGTCAACAAGCAATAATGCGCTGCTAGCGACAACTCTAGGTAATTTAAGTTTAGTACCTGGTGTCAATATTATTCCTGTTGATATCAATTCCCTATTCAATCAAGTGCTAGCCTCTCCAGAAGAATTTGGGTTCAAAAATGTTACCACTCCTTGTGTAATAGGTGATGTAAACAGTATTAGAGCCGGAAATTATACTGTTTGTAATAACCCAAACGATTATTTGTTCTATGATGCTGTTCATCCCACCACAAATGCCCAGAGACTAGTTGCACAAGCAACACTATCCGCAATTCAAGCAAAATCTGTTCCTGAAAATTCAGCACCGTTGGCTCTTTTAGCATTTGGTGCTTTGGGTACAGTAGGAGTGAAGAAAGTTAGGAGTTAGGAGTTAGTTGTCTCCCTTGTCCTCCTTGTCCTCCTTGTCCTCCTTGTCCTCCTTCCCTTGTCTGCTATGCCCCAAAGAAGTAAAGTTTTATTCCTAACTCCACATTCCTAACTCTTAACTTTCTTCACGTTACCCATGTTGGACTAAAATGATCCCAGAAAGTTTGATAAAACTCTGAAGCCAAGCAAATGCTTAAAACTGTCGCCGAAGTAATGAGCCATGACCCAGTTGTCGTCAAGCCTGAAACGCCTTTGAAGGAAGCTGTTCAAATTCTGGCAGAACGACGCATTAGTGGGTTACCTGTTGTAGATGACGCTGGTAAGTTGGTAGGCATCATTTCGGAAACAGATTTAATGTGGCAAGAAACTGGTGTGACTCCTCCAGCCTATGTCATGTTTCTGGATAGCGTCATCTATTTACAAAATCCTGCAACTTATGAACGTGACCTACATAAGGCATTAGGGCAAATAGTAGGGGAGGTTATGAGCAAAAACCCCTTGACAATTTCCCCTGATAAACCTTTAAAAGAAGCTGCTAAAGTCATGCAAGATCATAAAGTTCACCGCTTGCCAGTACTTGACAGCGAGGGTCAAGTCATTGGTATCCTCACCCGTGGTGATGTTATTCGGGCAATGGCAGCAAGTTAAATCAGTGAACAGTTATCAGTGAACAGTTATCAGCTTAGTCCTTTGTTAAGGACAATGGGAAACTGTTTTTTAAAAGACCTTTGAAAATGTAGGATAAATTAATGAGCATTTCTTCTGAGGCTGTTAAGCAATTGCTCAGTTCAGAGAATTTGGGCGATCGCTTGCGTGCAGTTAATCAAATCCGCGAGTTGGAACCGACAATTGGTTTTGAATTGATTCAAACTGCTGTTAAGGATGCAAATCCACGTGTCCGATACTCAGCTGTAAGCCAGATGGATACTCTCGGTAGACAAGATTTAGACTTGTCGTTGAATATATTGCGTGGCTTGCTTAAAGATCCAGAACCAGATGTGCAAGCAGCAGCAGCAGACTGTGTAGGTGCTCTAAAACTGCGTCCAGCTTTTGAAGATTTACAACACCTCTACGAAACTAGCAACGAGTGGATAGTCCAGTTTAGTGTTATTGCGACGTTAGGAGAGTTAGGGGAGCCACGATCCTTTGAGTTACTTAAACAGGCACTCTTGTCAAGCAATGAACTCATACAAACTGCTGCTATTAGTTCCCTCGGCGAGCTGGGAAATGCACAGGCTGTCCCTTTGATAGCTCCTTATGCTACAAATCCAGATTGGCAAGTGCGCTTTCGACTTGTACTAGCCCTCGGTCTTCTGAAAAACGCAGAAGCCAAATCTATATTAGAAACTTTAGCCAATGATCAAATAGAAGCAGTGGCTACAGAAGCAAAAAGAGCTTTGAATGAGTTGTAATTATTCTCTAGGGAACTGGAGAAATTAAACGCCTCACAATCCCGGTTCCTTGGAGGAACCGGGATTCTCACGTTTCTCACGAATGATTTAAGATTGCTATATATTGTGAGTTCTGAATTCTGATTTTTTCTTCAATTACGGATTATCATTTCCAAATTAGGATATGTTGTCGCCAGAAAAACTCCAACAGCTACAATTGCCAGTAATCCTTGGATCAAATTTCCAATTAGCGTACCTGTTACCATTCCAATTCCAGCCTTAACAGCCAGTAGCAAGTTACGCCGATAAGCAAACTCACCGATAATTGCACCTAAAAGAGGTCCTAGTAATATTCCTAGTAATGGACCACCAAAAGGCAAAGTTGGTAATAACCCTAAAAATCCTAGTAGCAATCCGACAACTGCTCCAATTTGTCCCCACTTACTTGCACCTGCTTTTTTTGCACCCCAATAGCCAGCTAAAAAATCAACTCCAATACTAAGCACTAAGACGATAATTGTCACAATTAATGGGATTTTAATAGCTGCAAAAGAACCACTAGCAAATCCCCAGATGACTATGGCAACTAATATTAAACTTGTACCAGGAATAGCAGGAACCACAGCGCCGATGATACCTAGAATCATGACGGCTATTAGTGACCAGTAGACTATGTGCATAGAGAGTGGGGAGTGGGGATTAGGGGCATGGGAAGTGGGGAGTTGGCATAAAAGCATAAGGGGCGACAATTTTTTCTTCGTCCCCTATTTCCTACTCCCTACTCCCTATTTCCTCACTAAGTGTAACAGCTAATTTATCAGCAATGCCTGCGATCCAGTTTTCATCTTGTTGAGTATAGCTGCGAGGGACGTTAGCCCCTAAAATCATAGCTCCTTGATCGCCAATGGGTTGACAAATTATACCTTGGGTATTTTCTGGCAAATAATCGAACTCAATCCGTCCAGGATAGACCTTTAGATCAACTAGATAAACTGGCCTTTGTTTTTCCAGCACACGTTTTAAAATCGGTCCTGGTACTACTTCTGATTTAGGACCTAGAATGCCACGACGCAACAAAACTCTACCCTGATAGAAAACGACAAGCGATCGCGTTACTGTATTTGTCAATAACAAATGTGACGCCCAAGCGAGTTCTGTTTTCAGGGCTTTTGACAAATCTGGAGCGAGTACAAAATCTTCTTTGCCTATCAGTTGTACTGCATCAGGTGATCGCGGCTGCACCTGTTGCCAAATTAAGCCTGTTAAAATTAATACTGCGCTCACAATGACACCTAACACATCCCCACGTGCTTGGGATGCTGTTAACTCTGGTGTCAACAACCGATTGACAAGCAAAAGCCCAGCGCCCAATCCACCAACAACAAGGGGTAGACGCCGCAAAACGCGATTGGGATCAGGTTTAGCCATAGCTTATTTACAGTTAGGAGTTATGAGTTATGAATTATAAGTATCTAGTAATAAAACTTTACTCCGACTCCTGACTCCTGACTGTTTACTCCTCCCCTGATTCAAGAATTCGTTGAAACAGATAGCCTGTGCCTCTTGCGGTGAGTATTAATTCTGGATTACTTGGATCGTCTTCCAACTTGGCTCGCAGGCGGGAAATATGTACATCTACCACACGAGTATCGACATGACGCTCTGGTGTATATCCCCAAACCTCTTGCAAAATTTCCGAACGCGAAAAAGCTTCTCCAGAACGGCTCACTAGCAACTCTAGTAAGCTAAACTCCATCCCAGTTAATCGAATCCGCTCATCACCTTTGTAGACTTGTCGCTTATTTGTGTCAATTTTGATATTGCCTACGTGGATGACCCCAGAACTAGGAATACCAGAAGCACTGGTTTTGTCTACTCGCCGCAATACTGAGCGAATACGAGCTTCTAGCTCTTTAGGCGAGAATGGTTTAACTACGTAATCATCCGCACCCAATTCTAAACCTGTAATGCGATCAGCAACATCGCCCAAGGCTGTTAGCATAATAATGGGGACATCAGATTCCTTTCTTAATTCTTGACACACACCGTAACCATCTAGTTTTGGCATCATGACATCCAAAACCACTAAATCAGGATCAGCTTTGCGAAAAGTGTCCAAAGCTTCCTCCCCATCGCCGGCGGTCACCACATCGTAGCCAATCATAGAAAGGCGTGTTTCTAAAATCCGGCGAATACTGGCTTCATCATCTACTACCAGAATCTTTTCTTTATGACTTTCCAACTTACTCAACACTCCTTAACTAAAATTTTCCATGATTAATTTTTATCATCATAGTATTAAGATATCATTCCATGATTTTGTTGGGAAAAACTGCGTCTGCCCCTAACACTCGATTTTAGTTTGAACTAAAAATTAAGGAAAAATAAAGATTATTTAATAAGATTAATAATGGCAAAGCCGAAGACCTATTACGTTTGTATCGAATGTGGAGCAGAATCTCCCCAATGGTTTGGTAAGTGTCCAGCTTGCGGCACATACAACTCTCTAGAAGAACAGATTGCAATCCAGTCATCGACAGACATACCAAGTCGGGGAGTGAGTAGTTGGCATAATAAAGAAGGCAACGGTAAACCTAGCAATAAACCAGCTAAACCGCGCGCATCGCTAACATTTGATCAAATTAGCGATCGCCAAGTCACTCGTTGGGAATCTGGTTATGGAGAACTAGATCGGGTGCTGGGTGGTGGAGTTGTTCCCGGTTCTATGGTGCTGATTGGTGGTGATCCAGGAATTGGTAAGTCTACACTACTACTGCAAGTATCAAATCAATTGGCGCAGAGATATCGTATTCTCTATGTTTCAGGGGAGGAATCCGGACAACAGGTAAAACTCAGAGCCTTGCGTTTAGGGGTGGGAAAAGATCTAAGCGTGCTGTCTACTAATGGGAAGAGTGAAGAAGTAGCGCAACAGACGCCAAAAATCTCAGTAGCTGAAGGTGTGGGTGCTGATTTGTATGTCTTACCAGAAACAGATCTAGAAGAAATTTTGCGCGAAATGGACTCGCTCAAACCCAATGTAGCAGTGATTGATAGTATTCAAACAGTGTTCTTTCCTGCCCTCACCTCTGCACCTGGTTCTGTTGCACAAGTGCGGGAATGTACAGCAGCTTTAATGAAGGTGGCAAAGCATGAAGATATCACAATGTTGATTGTGGGACATGTCACCAAAGAAGGGGCAATAGCTGGACCAAAAGTGTTAGAACACTTGGTTGATACTGTGCTGTATTTTGAAGGCGATCGCTTTGCATCACATCGATTATTACGGACAGTTAAAAACCGCTTTGGAGCAACTCACGAAATCGGCATTTTTGAAATGGTAGATCAGGGACTGCGAGAAGTTCCCAACCCCTCAGAGTTATTTTTAGGTAACCGTGACGATCCAGCACCTGGAACTGCAATTGTCGTGGCTTGTGAAGGGACTCGTCCAATTGTTGTAGAACTACAGGCTTTGGTCAGTCCTACAAGCTATGCTTCCCCGCGTCGTTCCACAACTGGCGTAGACTACAACCGTCTAGTACAAATTCTTGCAGTTCTAGAAAAACGTGTGGGCATTCCAATGTCGAAATTAGATTCCTATGTTGCTTCTGCAGGTGGGTTGAATGTAGAAGAACCAGCTGTGGATTTAGGCGTTGCGATCGCAGTTGTCGCCAGTTTCCGCGATCGCATTGTCGATCCTGGCACAGTGTTAATTGGAGAAGTGGGATTAGGAGGACAAGTGCGCTCAGTGTCACAAATGGAACTGCGGTTAAAAGAGGCTGCAAAACTGGGATTTAAGCGAGCGATCGTACCTAAGGGTCAAAAATACCCCAATCTTGACATTGAGATTTTACCTGTGTCCAAAGTGATTGATGCGATTATTGCAGCAATACCACACCAAACTCTAGAAGATAGTGATTTTGATCTAGATGATGACGAGGAGTGAACTACCTACACTCCCCTGACGGGTGAGTGTAGGCTTCCCAATTCATTGGGGATTACCTCGGTTTTCATAGATTTTTTACGTCCAGAAGACTTTGGTTTTACATCCCCTCCAAGGGCAGAAGCGCTAGTTCCTAACGCCACGCCAGATACTCCACTTGGGGAGACCCCAAGACCGTACTGGCTTAAAATTCGCAATCCTTCATTCTTGATATTGATAGCAGCATTGATATCTCTGTCGTGCTGTTTGTTGCAGTGAGGACAATCTACAAACCGTACACCCAACGAATCATACCCGTGCTGCAACATTGGGATGGGTAGTAGAGTCTCGCTACAAAGTTGAGAAGACGGGAAGAAACGTCTTATTTCCTGATAAGTGTGCCCAAATTTCTCAGCTTTGTATTTAAGCATGGTTTGAAACATCCCCCATCCTTGGTCTGATATGGATTTGGCCAAGTTGGGATTTTTAACCATATTTTTCACTGCCAAATCTTCTACACAAATAACTTGGTTTTCGTATGCTATTTTGCGAGATAGCTTGTGTAAAAAATCTTCTCTAACTCTAGCAATTTTGCTAGATATCTTAGCAACTAACCGTTTAGCTTTGCGACGTTTATTAGATGTTTTGTCTGTCTTCTTAGCTAGTTTCTTCTGTTTGCGTTTCTTATTCTTCTCTAGTTTAGATAGTTGCTTTTTAGGTAGGTCATATTTTGACCCTTCCGACGTGATAGCAAAGTTTTTCAGCCCTAAGTCAACACCAATGGCTTCTCTAATTGCAACTATTGGCTTGTCATTTTGACTAAAAAGAATAGACGCATAATATCTACCATCTGCATTTTTCGATATTGTTACAGTTGTAAACTTTGCATCTGGTAGCTGTTTATGAAACACGGTTTTCACTGACCCCAAATTACCAGGAAACTTAATTACAGAATCCTTTGGCATCAGTTTTACGTTTTGGGGATATTGAATTGATTGCTTACCATGTTTAGATTTAAAATTAGGAAATTTAGCTCGACCTTCAAAAAAATTGACAAAAGCGCTTGAAAGATTGAATGTGACTCGTTGTAGAACTTGGCTATAAGCAAGTCCTAACCATTCATATTCTTTTTTCAAGCCAGGAAGCAATTTGTCCATTGCTGCTTTAGAAAGACCTTTTCCTGTTTCTTTATACGCGCTAGTAGTGGCATTAAGCATATAATTCCACAACCAACGAGTATTACCAAAGCATTGAGCTAAATAAGATTC
>JAJPJF010000475.1 GCA_021324415.1 Nostocales cyanobacterium Centralia_MAG_434 | reverse complement strand
GCCTTATTACAACAAATATCTTTCTGCGCTGATGAACTAACCAACAAAGGCTGGGATTTTATTTCATGGCAAGTGCCTAACCAGTAGTCATGAATTGTGGTGCCTTTTCCCTTTTTTCTGAGTTGAAACTTGCGTCCTGCCCCCAGGCTAATTGATGCGATCGCTGGGGGACTCCATGGATCTCTCATTATCGGAATGCCAACCAATATAGTCTGCACGACTCAAACTCCTCTGATTTTGTAAAGACGATTTCACAAAGCTACTTAAAAGGTTGTTGTGGCAGATGAGGTCTGCTACAACAACCTAAAACGTGGGTATTAACTTTGATTCTCCTCGATTCCTTGTTCGGTGGAACCTACGCACATAGATTGACTGATACTGCTGTAAACATTTCGTAAATCTTCCAAGCTTTGCCTTGCATCGATCAAAGAGACAGTCGGTCCATCCCAAAGCCCGGATTCTAGAACTTTTACGAACTCATCATGACCAGCGATCTGATCAAGAACAGATTGAGCTTCAGTTATTAGATCGTTTAAGGTTTTATCTCTCATTGGAATGTATGGGATTTACTTCTACAGATTCAGTCTTGAAACAATTAATTATTATGCAGCTGCATCTTCATACCTTTGCCGTTTCCGCTCCTGATCTTGCTTGAGAGCACGATTAACTCTAAGTTTCAAATCAGTGGCATGAAATAGTGCAGAGCCAAGGGAAGTTTCTAAATTCTCCTTCTGTTCTTCATCAGTTGTATCCAAAATTTTTGGCCAGCCTCGGCTCAAGAGAATGTTGTTTAGATCGCTGCAAATACGACTAAGGGTGATTTGAATATTTTCGGGGTCCATTGGTCACTTCTGAATATAAGAGATTGGTTGTTGCTGACTTTGCTGAATTTTTGTGCATGGGAAAAAACCAAGCACAGTTCCTAAAAGGATTGCTAGACCGCTGGTCATTAACAACAGAGGTAAAATTCTTCTACTTGCGCATTTTTCAATAAATATAAATAAAACTCCAGAACTCTTGATTAATTTGTGAGCGTAAATTATAGTTAGTGGTTTTACCAAGGCTGAAGATTTATTTTTTTGCTTTTTCTCTAACCCAAAACTTTTCATGCATTTCTCCCAATTAATTTGTTTGATTTGGCAAAAGTTTAGCACTAACAACAAGACAAGGTTCAAATGAAGTTGAAGGCAGTAAAGTTTGATTATCGGTTTTTAGAACAAACCAATATTTCATAACCATCTCAAATACTCCACTAATACTGGAGTTGCGCAATGGCGAAATATTGGTATTAGGGTGTTTAGCCCAATAGTTATTCTCCTCCTCATTCTTAAAAATTTCTATATCGTGAATTGCCAAAAGCTCATTAGCTTTATTGAGCTTAAGTCCATTCCATCCTCCTGCCATATCTAATATGCTCCTTACTCAATATTTCCAATTATCATCGAAACCTTGAATCTGAAACCTCGTTCTCTTTTTATTTAGATTAATTCAGAATTACTTACTCAAAAGTCACTAATTTGCCATCACATGCTGTAATCATTTCATGTGCTTATAGCGCTACGAAATTGGAGGTGGACGCTTCTACATTGCAACTCATAATTTTCTCCTTTACTGTTAACTATTTCCAAACAAGTTTTGATTCTACCGAGCGTGTCTTGCTCATTGAGCATGATTACGGCATTGATTCCGTTAACCTACTTGTCTTTCACTTTTTCTATTTCCCAATTACTAGTCATTCAGGTTTATCCTAATAAAAATCATTTTTGTTAGACAGTTGATCGCTTGATGATTCCTACCACAGCGTTTTTGGGGGTAAAATAGCCTGGAATTCTTATCCTGCATGGCTTACCACAAATTAAAGGCTTGTGGTAGTTCATTCCCACAGTGTGGTAGGGCTTGTGGTAGGCTACCACACTTGCTGTGTAAGGGTTACCACAATTGTGGTAGTTATTGTGGTAGGGCTGTGGTAGGGCATTTTCGGGGCAAAATCGCATTATCTGCAGAGCTACCACAAAACGGGTTAACACTTACTGCCAGTCCGCCTTGAGGTAGTTACCTTCTATATCAAAAATTAATTCACCTCCTTTTACTAATTCATGTAAAGCTAATAGTAAATCTCTTGGCTCTAAATCTCTAAGCTTGTTTGATTGCTTCAAGTCTCTTATTGATTTAGGCTCTTTTTTAGAAGCATTATTAAAGTATTCAAGTAGCATCAATGCTGGCGCTGATAATTTACTATCAACTATAGTGGGCGAGTCACTTCTTAATGCTTCTTCAAGAGATGCAATTGCCTTAAAGTCAGTAGCTAACTTATCCTGTTTTGGTGGCTGATACCCAGGCAAAAAAGTGCGTGTATCACGGTCAAATCCTGAATAGTTCTCCATTTTAGGAGCAGGGAACCATGCATTTAATGGTCCAAAGAAAATGGCTCGGTTAACCTCAGATTTTTTGCATAACTTAACAATGCTATCTGGGTCTAACTTCTTCTCCTCTGGTATCATCCCAGAGCGAAGTATATCGGCACTTGCAGTTACATGATCACCAGAAATAAGAAAGACAGGATTAAATATTGAGCGAGTCCCTCCATCAAGTCCAAGATTTGCTAAATGAGCATTCTGAGCAATTCCCCACAAGATAATACCTCGTGAAGAACCAGAGCTAGAGTAACTAGTGATTCTGGACTTTAACCACTGTG
>JAJPJF010000433.1 GCA_021324415.1 Nostocales cyanobacterium Centralia_MAG_434 | reverse complement strand
TCCCCAATTCCTCGTCTTTAATCAATCGTCCCTGGTGCCGCTACAATCACCTGTGCTTCCCTCAGAACACGCTCACCCCATAAATAACCCCGTACCACTTCCTGAATTACGGTATTCTCTGTAACATCTGCTCGAGACTCACGTCCTACAGCACAGCAATTCTCATTTTAAGGTTTCCTAACATTGAAACCCTTACAGTCAGAGGGTTTTACAATTCTTAACGAATCTGGGGATCGCTGAAATGGCGCAAAATCGTTTCAAAATGAGAATTGCTGTGAAACAGCTTTGTTTTTGCTACTTGATTTGATGTATTTGCGAACATGTCCATATAGGCGATTGCCTTTGGCAGTGCGCTCTCGCGCAATCACCAACAGAAGATATGGCGATCGCCAATTTCGTGACCACTGATTTCTATAAGCATGATTACTCACACCACCCTGAAGCTCTTGCCTTCCTCGACCCATATCACAAGTTCCTCCGCCACCAACGCCTTAACCAGGGGTAGCCAATGTTCGGGTTTGAGCTTCCTATCATCAAAATCCTGAGTGCTGATCCACTCGCCGTTGATGACATCGGGCAGTCCCGACCCTAGCCGCTCCATCAGCCAACCGTAGAAGTTTTGCGCTGCTTCCGACCAAGAACGTTCAGACGTAGGGGACTGTTGCTTTGGGGGTTCTCCCTCGACTTCAAACTCTAAGGTTTGTACTCTCGTGATTGTTCTAGCTTTGGTTGTTCGGACTCCATTTGAGCTTCAATGTCATCGACACTGACAGGAGTGAAGAACGTTTCCCGGAATTGGTCAACCAGATCAGCTGTTTCAATTGCCTTCATCGCTTCATAACCATCGGCACTAACCCGATTATCGATAGAGTGTTTTTGCATTTGAAATTGAAGAGTTGCCATCTTCTCAATCGCTTCAGACGATTCGTTAAATTCTGCAGTTGCTGCTACCTCACGAGCCGCGGCAGCAGCAACAGGGAAGCCGACACAAGCAAACACAATCCCCAATACTTTAATTAGCGGTTGAAGTATATTTGGGGGCTGCTATTGAACGCACAATGATTTGTTCTAAGTAGGTGAACAGAATTAATTACACATTGTCCGCAGCGAATGAAGCACAACGAAGCGAAGCATAAGCCCTTCGGGAACCCTCCGCGAACGCAATGGCTGAGATTGCTTCGCTTCGCTCGCAATGACTGTAATTAATTTTGTGTATTTACTTATACTACCTTCTGTGTGCGGTATTATTCTCTGTGGAATAGCCCTTCAACGTCACTTACCATACCACCGACACCTTTGTTGACTTCAGTATTGATCTCGTTGTTAACGACTTGATCTACTTCGGTCTCAAGCATTGCTTCAACTGCCTGACCACCAGGAAGATGAGAAGCAATCATATCAACCCCTTGGTTAATCCCATTATCTACTGCAGTATCGATTGCTGCATCCATCGCAAAGTCACCAACTTGTTGAGAAAAGTTTGGGTCTGACATAGCTTTGTTTACTTAGGTAATTACTTTATACAAAATACAGACGACTACGTCAAAAACTAGTAAAGAAAACCTATAGTTTTAGAAGCATCTAAACATGAGGCAATTGCTCTACATTTCATTTCTTGTCTGCACTGGAGTAGTTGCCTGAGTAACTAAAATTCATATCCTCTGCCAACCCAATAATGCCAGTCAGCTATAGCTTCCTCCGTTTCCTCGTCAACATCAATAGGATGAATTTCATATAGACGGGCAGAAAAAATATCCTCAACAGTTCCCTCTTGGTATCGCACTTCCACAAACATATCGTGCCAACAATCATCCTCTGGTGACATTTCTATAACTTCAACATCTGTTCCTTTTGGGCGCTGACGGCTGATCCACTTTGCTTCGAAAGGGAAATGAAGCCTGTCATCCAGGTAGTAGTACCAACCCATCGCACGTTCTTCTTCGTTGTATGCATCGACAACAGCTTCCATCTCAATGCGTTCTTCTCGGTCTTCGTCTCGTTCTAGCTGGGACATAGGTTATTGATATTGAAGTTTTTCTTTGGGCAAAGTTAAAAACACAAAACAATTAAGCTACAAAAGATGGGGTTGAACATTCACAGAGATAGATGCACAGTTGAATGTTGGCCAATTGCCTGTCTGAAAAAGGACGGAAAATGTCTTTCATAATTGATAATCTAAATTATAAGGGGATAATAATAGTCCCATCGCTGTTGTTGTCTTTCGTACTACTTTTGTCAACTCAAGGCCATCTATGTCTCAATCAGGTTGTCCAGCAGATTCGAGCAAAGAATATATACAGAATTTGATAGCGCTACTTAACACTCTGCTTGTGCCTCAAGGCATTACTGCTAAATCTGAATCGGAAGACAACTGTCTGTATATTTTATTGGAGTCGGCTACTGTACCGGAACAGCAGAAAATGGTTGCAGTCGTAAGCTTGGCTGTAAACAGCTTAAAAGATGCCTCACTCTCCAGGGTAAAAATCTATGGACGTCAGATTGGAGATCCCTTTACAGCCTGGATTCACGAAATTACCTTAAATCCAGAAAGCACAATCGCTGCTACTGTGGATTTGGAACGTTGTCAACATGGTTTGAGAGAAAGAAGTTCAGATGCACATTCTGTACCTAGAGTAGAGTAGAGCAATTTGTTGTTTGTGGACTAGGTAGCTTGGGGCAGCATTGTGTTATGTCCCTGAAGGACTTTGCTCTACAGGAATTTGAAGTTAATATTACTGCTATTGACCGACAACAGCCACAACATTGGGAATTTGAGGATTTACCAAATTTACTAGCAACAAACTTCATTCTGGGTGACTGCCGTCGAGATAGTGTTTTGGAGCGAGCAACGATTCAGCAGTGTCGGGCGATGATCATTGTTACTAGTGACGATAGCGTCAACATTGAAACTGCGATCGCCGCACGTCGAATGAATCCTCAAATACGTCTGGTGGTTCGCTCTAGCAAGCAAAATTTGAATGAACTTCTCAAGCAGAAGCTAGGTAATTTTGTGGCTCTAGATCCAACTGAACTTCATGCCACTACCTTTGCTCTAGCCGCTCTTGGGGAAGAGACTTTGGGATTTTTCAATTTAGCCAATCACCAACTGCGAGTTGTTAAGCATCAGGTAACACCTGGAGACTACCGATTTGAAAATTTTCCAGTACAGCGGCTGCATAAAAAGGCTCAACGTCTGCTGAGCTATCCAATGGCAGATGTCATCAATTCCTTTGAGCTAACGAAACTAAAATTACCTGAGTCTGAAGCGCCGCTGAGAGCATTTCATCAATGGACACCAGATATCCGAGTCAAAGCTGGCGACACAATCATTTACATTGAAGAGATAGAATCTGTAACTCATGAATTGAAAATCAAAAAACAATCTCAATTTCACTGGTGGTCATTATTACAAAACATCCAAGAGCTAGCAAAGCAAGATTGGCCGCAAAACTTAATTAATTTGTGGAAGTGGTCTTATCAGGACCAAACTCGTAGAGTTGTGACGCTTGGTTTATTGACTGGCTTAGCTTTGGCTGTGATTGGAGCAATCGTACTTAAGCTTAATGTATCTGGTATGTCCTGGCAAGGAGCAATCTCTGCTGCCATTATTTTACTGCTAGGAGGATACGGTGATGTGTTTGGGGGTCTTGCGAGCACAGTTCCTATTCCTTGGTGGGCGCAGTTTATTTGTCTTGTGATCACAGCATTTAGCCTTCTATTCATTTTGAGTGTCCTCGGACTCATTGCTGATCGCATCCTTAGCTCAAGATTTGAGTTTTTACTGCGGCGACCACCAATTCCTCAGTCAAATCATGTTGTGTTGGTGGGACTAGGCAGATTGGGACAGCGAATTGCAACTTTGTTGCATGATTTAGGACAGCAGTTTGTCTGTCTAACCACTGTGAGTGAGCAGAAAGACTTTATGCCTCAAGTGCCTTTAGTCTGCGATGCAATTGTCAAGGGATTGAGAGTCGTAAACCTCTCTTATGCCAAAAGCGTCATCATGGTAACGGATGATCAGATGCTGAACCTAGAGATAGCGCTTATCGCTCGTGATGCAGCTTTGAAGATGAATAGTCAGATAGGTTTAGTGATGCGCACCTACGATCAGAGGTTCAGTGAACATATAGCAGGGCTATTACCTGATATAAGATCCTTCTGCGCCTATGCTCTCTCTGCAGAAGCCTTTGTTGGTGCTGCCTTTGGGGAAAATATTTTGAGTCTATTTCGTCTTCAAGATCAGACGGTTCTCGTTACAGAGTACGAAATCGAGGCAAATGATACTCTCAATGGTAAGATTTTGGCACAGGTGGCTTATGGGTATGGAGTAGTGCCCATTTTTTATGAGTCACGCCAACAGGGAGATACTAAACTGATGCCTTCAGATGATACACGGTTGTCTGTGGGTGATCGTTTAGTTATTCTTGCCACCATTAACGGGCTGCGAAGGATTGAGAGAGGAGTCTTGGCCCCATGTCGTCGTTGGCAATTGCAAGTGCTAAAGCCACTAGACTTAAAGGCACTTCACTATGCTGGAGATACATTAACTAATATTTCGGGCTGTAGCTTGAACGAAGCCCGAGAGTTTATGAAAAATCTGCCTGGAGTTTTAGGTGTACCAGGGGTTCTCGAATTATCACTTTATGATCACCAAGCTTACCGATTAGTGCAAAAACTTCGTAAACTCCTACCTGTGCGCTTGGTTTCCATAAGCCATTCTGAGCAAAACTCATGTCAGATATGTATTGACTGGCAAAAAGACTGGGTTGCAATGTAGGTGTGTTGACGCTCTCCTGACTGAAGGTGGGGAAATTCTTGGTTCACAGACTCAAGGATTTTATTGACTAAGAAATTTTCTTGTGTTAATATGGGGGGTTAAGAGGGGCATAGCTCCGAATGACTTCATCAATAATTATAGGAGAAGTTCAAAATGGAAGGCTCTGGCAGTAGTAGCCAAGTCGTTTTTCACATAGCCAGCATTTTTAGAGAATCTGAAGAAGAGGAATCTGGTGGTAGGTTGCTGGCGGTATCTCAAGTGAATCGGACTCTGCTTTAGAGCTTCCAAGTTCATCTGTTGGGTAACCGCCAGCGATACAGGCAGTTACACACAAATCAGGAGATGAACTATGAAAACTTCAATTGCAACAAATTGAAATCTGCAGATATTAGCCTGAAGTCTGTTTTAAGGCTTTTAAAAGATAGTTGCTTAACACTTGTTAGGTAGACAGTAGTTGTTGTGCCTGGAAAGAAAGTAACTAACAAATAAAACTTGCATCTGCACGAGCTAGGCAGATGTAAAAACAATGTGTGTAAATACTTCTCAGTTTTAAGAACAGCTTCATTTTCCTCTGAAATTGAAGTTTGTTTCTAAAGCTAATCTTTTGTTTTGTCTTACTTTCCTAGAACTGAAAACGATGCTCTAGGAAAATTTGCCAATGTCCAAAATGTCTAACAAAGAAAAATCATCGTATTACTTGCATTAGGAGTTTGTCATGCTTTTTATTGAGAACATAATTGAAATGCTGGTTGAAACAGTAGCCAAAATAGTCGTTCAGACTCTGTTTGAAGCAGTGATTGAGAATATTATGACTGCGATAGTTGAGCTTGTAGTTAATGGTGGCAAGCGAAAGGTTAAAGTGATCGCCTAATCTCCTGTTTGTGTTTCATTAACGTCACGACTTGGTGGTGCTTCCACTGCCAAGTCAGGACGAAATTGAGCTAGCAAGGTCAGCAGCCCCATAACTGATCCTTGGGACTGTCCTCTCACTTCAATGCTTGCCGCCAAACAACCCTGTCTCTTGAAGTACTCGATAGAATACCAGTGCAATCATCAACAACAAATAGACTCGTAGTGCCATCAGGGAAAGTCTCACAGTTGGAGTCATACGTATGAGTCCCACGTCTTTGTAAGAGAGCTTCTGTTCTGGGACATCATCCAAGGGATGTAACACTTCGTAGTAAGTTGTCTGATCTTCATCTGTGTATTTAACCATGATTTTTTCCTCTATTTTTGTTATTTGTTTTGCTTGATTTAACTTGCAGAACTGGTCGGGAAGAGACTGGGGACTAGCTGCTGTGCTGCTAAAACTAATGAAAGTATGAATAAGACAACAATAATGATCCAGTTGATAATGTTGTTCCAAGGTTTATTAACAAACTCGTCTCCCAGTAATTCCCTGTCATTCAATAGCAGTTGCAGAAAGATGATTGCCGAAGGGAGCATCACTCCTGCCAGTACCTGTACACCGACAATTATCAGTTGTAGAGGTGCATTTGGAATCAGCACCAAGCCACCTGCGGCCATCACACACAAGGCATAGACAATATAAAAGCCTGGTGCCCGATGAAAGCTCATCTGTAGGCTATGTCTCCAACCATTAACCTCACTATATGCCCATGCACTAGCAAGGGAAATGGCTGTTGCTCCCAAAACCGCTGCATTACACATCATCAGCAGAATGAAGTTTTTGAAAACCGGACCAGCGATTGGGATCAGCTGGGTCGCCAACTGTGCCGGATCTTTAAAATCGATATGATGGCGAAAGCCCAGATCACCTACCAACATCATGCATCCACCAACAACTACTGTGAAACAGGCTCCGATCAAAGTATCTAGACGCGCCCATTTCAGGTCCCGGAAGCGGAGTTTTTTATCTGCAATACAACTTTGTTGAAAAAACAACTGCCAAGGTGCGATCGTCGTGCCAACAATCCCAATGACTAAGAACACTAGGTCGGAAGTGAGTCCGCCTGGTGGGATGTGAGGGCGTACAGCACTGATGAACACATCTTGAGTTGAGGGGTGGGAGAGATAGGCGAGAAACAACCAGCTCACATCAAGCACACAAAGAACAATGGTCATTCGTTCCCAGAAGCGATAGCTACCAGTGACGACAAGTGCAATTAATGCTCCAGCAGCCAAAGGCACAGCTAGTTGGGGTCGAATACCTGCAGATGTTGCAGCCAGAGAGATAGCCGCAAACTCAGTGACTAAAGTCAAGAAGTTAACCAGTAGTAAATCAAACAGCGAGAACCTTCCCCACCATTTGCCAAAGCGATGGTAAATCATGGCTGCATGTCCTTGACCTGTAGCTATGCCCAACCGCACCACCATTTCCTGGATAAAGTAGGTGATAGGCAACAGCAAAAACATTAGCCACAGCAAATGAGTGCCATACTGCGCACCTGCCTGCATATAAGTCGAGACAGCACCCGCGTCGTTGTCTGCCTCCATAACAATGAGTCCTGGACCTGCCACCATGAGGAAGGTGAGTATGTCCCGTGCCCGACGGGAACGAACACGGACCCCAGAAGGTGGTTCATTGTGTATGTTAGTCATTTTGAGTCATCCTTTGTGAATCTGTTGTTCTGCAGTTTCATGACCATGTAGAATGAAAAACTTAGGGAGATCCTTAAAAATAAAAACAAGCGCCTTTGTTGGTTAGTTCGTCAGCGCAGAAAGATATTTGTTGTAATAAGGCGCTTGTTTTTATTTCATGGCAAGTGCCT